>JBGZJG010000051.1:0-6951 GCA_041848665.1 Filifactor sp. | reverse complement strand
CAGATGGCGGAATTGTTTCAACGCAACAAATCGACCATATCAAGGCATATAAAAAGTATTTATGATTGTGGCGAACTGAATGCAGATTCAACTGTTGCATTTTTTGCAACAGTTCAAAATGAAGGGAACAGAAAGGTTTCGCGTGATATTGCCTACTACAACCTTGACATGATTATCAGCGTTGGTTATCGCGTTAATTCTCATCGCGGTGTGCAGTTCAGAATTTGGGCAACACAGGTGTTGAAAGAATACCTTGTCAAA
Source organism: Filifactor sp. (assembly GCA_041848665.1). GTDB lineage: Bacteria > Bacillota > Clostridia > Peptostreptococcales > Filifactoraceae > Filifactor. The sequence goes on along the minus strand of JBGZJG010000051.1, from coordinate 6,690 downwards.
GGCTTTGCCATAAATGATGAGTTGCTTAAAAACGCGGGCGGAGGCAATTATTTCGATGAATTATTAGCCCGTATCCGTGATATTCGGTCATCGGAGAAGGTTTTTTATCGCAAAGTATTGGAAATATATGCTTTAAGTATAGATTACGACCCAAGAACGGAGACTACAAAGCGTTTTTTTCAAACCGTACAAAACAAAATGCACTTTTCTGCCCATGGACATACGGCTGCCGAGGTTATTTACGAACGTGCCGATGCGCAAAAAGACTTTATGGGATTAACCTCGTGGTCGGGTGATTTTCCCAAACGTCATGATGCGGAGATTGCCAAAAACTATCTGTCAAAAGAAGAAATCGACACCTTGAACCGAATTGTCAGCCTTTACTTGGACTTTGCCGAGTTGCAAGCCACGACACATAAAACCATGTACATGAGCGACTGGATTAAAAAATTGGACGATTTTCTAAAACTATCGGGCAAGGAACTGCTTACGCATTCCGGAACGATTTCAAAAGAAGTTGCCAAAGAAAAGGCAAATGTAGAATACGATAAGTTTAAGGAACGCTCTCAGTATCAATTATCAGCTGTAGAGATAGATTTTTTGAATTATTTTGAAGAGGAACAAAAAAAACTGAAACCCTAATATCTTATGAACATTACCGGCACTTATTTCAATTACTACCAAGTCTGTAAGCGAAAACTTTGGCTTTTTGCCAACGGCATAAATATGGAACACACTTCCGACATGGTTTACGACGGCAAACTCATCCACGAGAGCACCTATCCGCAACGGTCGGAGCGGTACGAAGAGATGCTTATTTCTGCCGAATACGAAGATATTACATTAATCGGACAAATCGATTATTTCGATGCACGGAATAAGGTTATTCACGAAATCAAGCGGAGTGATAAGGTGGAAGAGGCTCATGTGCGGCAAGTAAAATTCTACCTTTGGCTTCTGGAACTTAATGGCGTCGATGGAGCGACGGGGATTTTGGAATATCCCAAACTGCGTAAAACAGACGAAGTGCTATTCTCGGACGAAGATCGGCAGGGATTGCAGAAATCGGTTTCTAAAATTCAATCACTCATTGAAAGCGAATCTTGTCCGCCAACAATCAATGCGAAAATTTGCAAGAGTTGCAGTTATTTCGAGTTTTGTTACTCAAGAGAAGAATAAAGTCGTATATTTGCGTAACTTATCATAAAAACAATCGAAAATCTCAATGGAAAAAGAACAAAAGAAATATTTATTGAAGGCTGATGTTTCAGGGATACAAAATTACATCTTTGACACAACATCAAAAAAAGCAGCTCAGAACCTAAAGGCTCGCTCGTTTTACATTTATGTGCTCTCTCATATTATTGAGGAGTATTTAAAGCGAGAGTTTGAAGTGGAGGAAGTAATTTACAATGGAGGAGGAAATCTGCTGTTATGTTTAAAAACAGAAGAAAGTTCTATTTCTATTAAAACAAAAGAATTACAATACAGCTTTCTCACAAAGGATATTTATATTCATTTTGCCTGGGTTTTGTATGAAGATGAAAATTTCAAAGCAAAAAACAAAGCTGTAAACCAACTTTTAGCAAAAAATAAATTGTCAAGAAGTATATATTCTTCTACATTTCAAGCAACTGCTTATGACATAGATTGTGAAAATATCGTCAAACAGTTGATAAATGCAGACGGATTCGGCATTATTCCCGACGAAAATCCAAAGAGCATCTCTTTGGGCGGTTTCTCCGTGTCGTTTTCAAATGCACAAAAAAGTTTCAAAAACAACATCCTCAACAAATTGCCTAGGAAAGACAGCTATACTCTCATCGACTTCGATTCTATTGCGGATAGGGCATTGATTAGAAATGCCGACAGCAAATTGGCGGCTATAAAATTGGATGTGGATAATTTAGGAACTGTTTTTATGAATAAAGAGAAAGAGGACTATAAAACACTTTCATCCGGATTTGACATTTTTTTCAGTAAGACACTTTATGAAAAAGTCTTGAAGCAATATATTGATAGTGGAGACATTTATCCCGTTTTTGCCGGTGGCGACGATTGCTTTTTAATCGGCGCATGGGACATAATCTTTGATGTTGCCGGAAAAATACAGCAACTATTTACCAAATTCCAAGCGGAAATAAGAAGTACCCTTTCCCAAACAGAGGAAAACGACATTACAATTTCAGCGGGTATAGTGGTTGTAAATGCCAAGTTCCCAATGATACGTTTGGCAGAAGAGGCTGAGGACGCACTGTATTTAGCCAAAGCAAGTGGAAAAAACCGGATTACTGTTTTTGGTGAACCGCTTACTTGGGGCGAATTCGCATCAGCAAAGAATATTGCGTACCAATTAGCCGAACTTGTACGCAAAGGCGAGAGTCGTGCGCTTATTCAAAGAGTGAAGTCGTCTGATTTAGGTTACAAAAGCTTGCAAAACAATGCTGTGAAAAGAAGAAAAATTGAAATACCGAAAGTGCATCGCTTAAAATATTATTTGCGAAATGTAAAAAACGAAGAAAATTTACCATTAATAGAAAAAATTTTTGACGATTACACAAACAGTCTTTTACAAGACTTTATGAGCAAAAATACCACAACAAACAACGCGCTAAAATATCCTGTTGCCGCACGATGGGCGGAATTATTGACCAGAAATTTAAAATTTTAGTATATATGGCAGAAAAATTTAAACAACAATCCCAATCTTACAACTCAAACAAACAAGAGGAAAACTCCCTTCAAGATTTTGCCCAAAAAGCAAAAAAACAATATTTTGAAGGTCTTCTTTTTGAGCAACTTTTGCAGTTGAACACTTCTGATGTCGGGCTGCAAAAAGCACTTCCCGTTGATACAATCATCAACGCAGTAGAAAAATTTGTAAAAGACTATGCCAATGCAATTACACCCACGCAATTGCGGAATATTTATTCCAAGATAAAAGGGGTGGATTCTTCGTTGGAGTTGAAACTTTTGCGGCCTAATTTGGCCTATGTAGCGGCAAGACAAGGAAAAAAAGAGGCAAAAGAAATGATTGCTTTCATAGACCTTCTTATTCAGAAAACGGACGACAAGAGTTTGGACTCCTTCAAAAAACTAATGGAAATCATCATTGCTTATCACAAATTTTATTACACAAAAAAATAATCAGAACAAATGAAACTCATAGAAAAAAATATAATCACCGGAACCATATTATTGAAAACCGGGCTTCACATTGGCGGTTCTAAAAGCAGTTTGGATATTGGCGGATTAGACAGCCCTGTAATAAAAACCCCACTGGGAGTACCTTACATTCCCGGAAGCTCGCTGAAAGGAAAAATTCGTACTTTACTCGGCTTATCGTACGGCGCTCTTAAATCGGAAGAGGATAAAGATATTACAAAAAAAATGTTTGGTTCGGCAGAAAAAGATTGGACGGAACCCACACGCCTTATTTTTCGAGACGCGATGTTGGACGTAAGCAAATTTATGGAGGTTTTTACCAATAAAGACGCATCGCTCGAAACAGATTTTTCAGAAGAAAAGTATGAAAATACCATTGATAGAAAATCCGGAAAAACTAAGGATAAAGGTTTACGCAACATCGAGCGTGTACCTGCCGGAGCGGTATTCTCTTTTGAAATTGTGATAAATGTTTTTGATAAAGACGATAAGACCGAGATGCTTAACGAATTGGAAAAAGGAATCAATCTCTTGCAAGACGATTATCTCGGCGGCAGTGGCACACGAGGATACGGTAAAGTAGAAATAGCGTGTAATATTAAAAATCCCATCTCAAAAACATACGAGTAATGCACAAAGCTATTATCTTAAAATGCAGGCAGGGAAGCCGCTTTCATTTTGGCGAATTTGTAAGGGAACAGTCCACTGCGCTGTTTTATACTGCCGATTACATACATTCCGACGTAGTGTTTGCGGCTTTTATCAGCTCATTGGCACAGCTATGTCCGGAAAAAACCGATGTTTTCAGAAAATATTTTCAACAAGGAAATATTCGGTTCTCTTCCGGCTTTTACGCCATAGAATACAATAAGCAAACGATATTCTTACTGCCTAAACCCACTGTATTAAATATTTATCCGATCGATAATCCGAAGAAATTCAAAAAGATACAGTTTGTATCTAAAGGAGTGTGGGAAAAAGGAGTGGCGCCGGATAAATGGTTTTCGGACGATAGTCCTTGCATAAGCCCTAATGAAAAAAGTATCTTTTTGAAAGAGGAAATTGGTTCCGATGCTCTATTCCCTCTCTCTCAAAAGGTAGATATACAAAAGGTGAAGGCTAGAGGTGCTGAAGATAAAGACAATCTCTATGCACAAACCGATTTGATTTTACAAGGAAATGAAAATTATGCCGTGCATTGGTATTTTTTGGCGGAAACCAACTTGAAAGACGAAGACGAAAGACTGTTTTGCCGGACTATCGGATTGTTAGCGGCGAACGGTATCGGCGGCGAACGCTCAACCGGTTGCGGAAATGTAGAAAGCGTAGAGTTCCACGATTTTGAATTTCAAATAAATCAACCGTCAGATGATCAAGTGTCCTTATCCTTGGTTTTTCCCAAAGAGGAAGACATGAATGTATGTAAATACTACCAAACCAAATTTCGGGGAGGGATGTATTTTAGAGCGGAAAAAAGGCTGCCTGTAGCGACTGCGCTGCTTGAAGGAGCCGTGATGAGCGAAAAAGTAAAGCCGGATGTGTTGGATTTTTCGCAAAACGAAAAAAAATACTGGAGATATAGCGGAGATTTCTTTCTGCCGCTACCACTATCGTTTAATCCTTAATGTTTATGCTTTATGAACGAATCTGCATACAGAATAACGACTCTTACGCCTGTTTCTATTGGTGATGGAAACATGCTGTCGGCATTTGCCGACTATGTGCTGGAAAAAGGAAAAATCCATTACATCAATCAGCAGGCAATAAGAGAAAAAATGGGCGAAATGCCCGAACTTATTGATTTTTATGTAGAAGGAATGATTCGGGGTAAATCCAATACGACCAATACGTTTGACCTGAAAAATTTTATTTTCAATAGGCTCAAATTAACACTGCAGCAAGTCGCTTCGCACAGTATAGAAGCCAAGAATGTAAGCGGGAAAAAAGAATTTTATACGGTTGTGAAAAATGCAGGACAATCGCCTTACATCCCGGGCAGTACGCTCAAAGGCGCCATAAAAACCGCGTTGTTGTACGATTGGCTCATAGAAGATGATGAAGGACGGCAATGGTGCACCAACTATTTAAATAACATTACCAATAAAGATTTAACAGGAAAGTTGGATAAAGAGCTTAGCCGTGAATTTGATAAGTTTGAATTGGGAGTAAGCGATAGCTCTTTATTGGAGTTTGACACATTACAGGCAATCGACATCAAACGGCTGAATATAAAAAAAGGCACTTTGGATATTCCGCAAACACGAGAAGCGATAAAGGAAAATACCACTTGCCAATGTGAAATAAGAAACGTGCGGAAATTTATCGGAGAAAAAGCCGACGGAACGAAAGTGTACAAAAACTATTCGTGGGAAGAATTGTGTAGAATTATCAATACGTTTAGCAGTCATTCGTCTGATGCCGAGTGGACAATGTTATCCAACATTGGCGAAAAGATAGATGATGACATCTATTTTTCGTTGGAAGATTTTTACGAGGATGTTGAGAAAAAAACTGAAAGTTCTACAATCGCTTATCTGCGTTTGGGTACCGGCAAAGGATTTTATTTTAATTCGGTAGCGCTGGCTTTGTATGATGCAGATATGACCGACGGTAAAGAGAAATTTCTTAAATTTTTAAAAGCAAACGGTTACGGGAAAGTGTATAATCCACAAAACCGGCGGGTGGAATTGTATGACTTGAAACCCGACAAGTTTCCAATAACGCGTTTTGTGGAAATATCGGATATAAAACCGTTAGGATGGATACAATTAGAATGCTTAAATAAAAAATAAAATGGCCAGAAAAGTTTTTATTACATTTTTAGGAACGGGAAATTACAAGGAGTGCATATATACATACTCAAATAAAGAAAGTGATGTGGTTACTTACGTTCAATCTGCTACAATAAAACTTTTTGCACCCAATTTTGACAAGTATTTTGTTTTCTGCACAGAATTAGCATCCTCAACACATTTTGAAAACTTAAATAGAGAAGTTGGTGGAAAATTCAGCAGAATTGATATTCCGGAAGGAGTAAGCGAAGAAGAGATATGGAAAATTTTTCAAATTGTTTTTGACATTTTAGAAGAAAATGATGAGGTTATTTTTGATGTTACCCATAGCTTTCGTTCTATTCCTATGTTAGGAATTACGCTTTTACAATATGCAAAGTTTATCAAAAATATTCAAGTAATGGGAATCTATTACGGCGCATTTGAAAAACTTGGAAGACCCAATGAAATTGAAGAAAAATATCCAAATCCCGAAAGTCGTAAAGTTCCCCTTTTAAATTTGACCAGTTTCTCTGTCTTACAAGATTGGGCTAATTCCGGCAGTCAGTTTATAACTACCGGTAACGCGACAAAAATACTACAAGTTACCAGAGAATCTATCAAGCCAATTCTTGCAGCAAGTCGTGGAAAAGACAAAGAAGCAGTAGAAATAAGAGAAATCAACAATTTGTTAGAAAAAATCAGCGAAGATTTTAGTACAAACAGAGGAGAAAACTTTCTAAAAGCAAATTCT
>JBGZJG010000050.1:0-22801 GCA_041848665.1 Filifactor sp. | reverse complement strand
GGTTGATTAGGTTTTTTTTGCTCATCAGTCTGTTTTCATTGTGCAGCGGAGAAGTGTTTGCACAGTCGGAGGAAATTATATTTCCCGTTCGTATTGAACAGGCTGTTACAAGAGCATCTAAACTACATGGTGTTCCCGCAAAACATATTTTTGCTATGATATTAGTCGAGAATGATGAGTTTGACCCATATTTGCGTTCGGAAACTGGAGATAGCGGAATTACTCAAATTAATGATGCGAATTTAGACGATTTTCGTGCGTCGGGGTTTCACAATGTGTATGACATTGAGGAAAATGTTGAGTTTGGAACAATGCGATTAAAGTGGGCATATGAAAAATATAAAAACTGGCATATGGCATATATGGTATATAATATGGGAGAAGGAAGAGCAAAGAGGTTGTTTAACAGAGGGATTTATGAAAGCAAATACAGCAGAAAGGCTATGAAAAAGATAGAGAACCGAGATTGCTGGGTGCTTGAAAATCCTGAAATAATCGGTAGAAAACACAATGTAAAAATCCCTCGGGAGATGCTGGCAAAACAAGGAACAAAAACAATTCAAAAAAGAGAAAGCTTGGAGGAAGTAAAATTTCTCTCTCTCTTAAGTGAGGGAAAGAATTGATTTGTATATAGATACAAGGAGAAGGAAAGTGATACATTATCACGATGAAAGAATAAAAACAAAAAGATTTATTAAAAATAGTAGGACAGAATTCATTTTTTTGGAAAAAAACTGCTAAAAAATAATGGGAAAAAGCTGTTTCATGAGATTTTCATCAAACGGCTTTTTTTATTGGTGTTTATCCGGTTGAATAATTGTGCTACAATAAAAGAAACCATATGTTGCAATGTTCGTTTGTTTTGGAAAACGGGATGATTGTAAAATGAAATAAAAAAGATTTGGAGAGAAAAAAATGTTGGATTTATATATTACAAGGCATGGACAAACTGTATGGAACACAGAACATCGTTTTCAAGGAAGAAAGGATTCGCCTTTAACGGAATTAGGAAAAGAGCAGGCACGTTTATTGCATAATAGGATAAAAGATATAAAATTTGATGTTATCTATACGTCGCCGTCTGCTCGTGCGATGGAGACAAGTATGCTTATTAAAGGGGATTTGGATATTCCGCTTATTCAATCGGAAAGACTATACGAAATGAATTTTGGGGATTGGGAAGGAGAAATCTTGGAAAATATTTTGGAACGTTATGCGGAACAATATCGAAATTTGATTTTGGCACCCAGCAAATATGTACCGATAACGGGCGAAACTTATGAGCAAGTTTTTGAGCGTACTTTTGATTTTATTGAAGAATTGAAGCAAAAAGAAAAACAGAAGACAGTTCTGATAGTAACACATGGTATTACAAGAAAAGCCATCATGTCCTTTTTTCAAAAAGAAGAAATTGATACTTTTTGGAGCAACGAAAGGATTGCAAAACAGACGAGTTTGACACGGGTAAAAATAGAAGAAAACGGAGACTATGAAGTATTGATGAACAATGATTATAGTCATTGGAAACATTTGGACGAAGAATAAAAATGATTATGATTACATGATTGACGGCGAAGATCTTTACTCCGGTCAGGTGTACTTTATGAAGGAAGATGGAACAGGAAAGACCTTATTAGCAAAGAAAGTGGATGGAATACCGACTAAAATTACAAAACAATATATTAAATATGTAAAGTATGACGATGAAATAGAACAAATGAAAATGTATAAGTTGAATATTGCAACGGGAAAAATTCAGCTTATTAAAATGGAATTTGATAACGTAGAAGAAACAGAATAAGAAAAAATAATTATGAAAAAATGCTTGTAATCTTTTCTTTTTTTAGATAAATTTTTATTGGCTGAAAAAAGCAGAGAGTATATAAGGATAATGGACATCCGTTTAGAGGTGGGAGGAAGAGTAGCAAAATTTTCTCCACCTCTTTTATTTTGAAAAAGTGTTTTTGAACGCTTGAAAATCCGTTGTAAAAAAATCAAAAAAATACTAAAAAAAGCTTGCAATGTAGGTTGATTTCATATAAAATATATGAGTGTGTTAATAAGTAGCACTATGCGTTGAAGCGAAAGGTTGCCGATAAATTTTAATATCGGGTAATTTTCGTGGAGCAGCAACATCACTGAATGTGGCGGCTTGACCAAACTGTTTTTTTTAGAAAAAAAGGTTAAACACCCGGAACAGTTTATGGAGGTCAGTCGTGCGAAAATCGTACGATAGGAGGTAAAAAAATGTCTAACAATCAAAAAATCAGAATCCGTTTAAAATCTTATGATCACGGAATGCTGGAGCAAACAGCTGAAAAAATCGTAGAAGCAGCTAAGGTGGCGGGAGCGAATGTCTCAGGACCGATCCCGTTGCCGACAGAAAAACAAGTTGTTACGATTTTGAGAGCGGTTCATAAGTATAAGGATTCCAGAGAACAGTTTGAAATCAGGACACATAAGAGACTGATTGATATCAGCAATCCAAGTCCGAAATTTGTTGATTCTTTGACCAGACTTGATGTTCCGGCAGGAGTAGATATAGAAATCAAACTGTAAAAGAAAGAAGTTAAGGTATTGTAGATAGAAGCATACCTTATCTTAGAATGATTGCATAGCAATCCGCTGTAAGATTATAGGAGGTGTACTTGATGAAAAGTATAGTAGGAAAGAAAGTGGGAATGACTCAAATCTTTAATGAAGATGGAGTTATGATTCCTGTAACGGTTATTGAAGCGGGACCGGTAGTGGTAACACAAATCAAAAAAGAAGAAACGGATGGCTACAATGCAGTTCAAGTAGGTTTTGGCGAAGTAAAAGAAAAACACGTGAACAAACCTATGAGAGGACACTTTGCAAAAGCAGGTGTAGCATTGAAAAAATACGTTAGAGAGTTGAAACCGGAAGACGGTATCGAAAATTATTCTTTGGCACAAGAAATCAAAGCGGATATCTTTGAAGTGGGAGAAAAAATTGATGTTACCGGAATTTCAAAGGGAAAAGGCTTCCAAGGAACGATTAAGCGTCATGGACAAAGCCGTGGACCTGAAACACACGGTTCTCATTATCACAGAGCACCGGGCTCCATGGGTGCTGCATCGGATCCGTCCAAAGTTCGTAAAGGTAAAAAATTACCGGGACATATGGGACATGTTCGTGTAACAATCCAAAATTTGGAAGTGGCAAGAGTGGATGCGGAAAAGAACTTGATTTTAATTAAGGGAGCAGTTCCGGGACCGAAAAAAGGACTTGTTGTTATCAGAACAGCAGTTAAAGGACAATAGGAAACAGAAGGAAAGGAGGAACAAACATGCCAACAGTTGACGTGCTTAATATAAACGGAGAAAAAGTAGGCGAAATCGAGCTTTCTGAAAATCTATTTGCGGTAGAAGTAAATGAACATGCTGTATATCAAGCAGTAAAAAACCATTTAGCAAATAAAAGAGTCGGAACGCAATCTGCGAAAACCAGAGCGGAAGTACGTGGAGGGGGAGCGAAACCGTGGAGACAAAAAGGAACGGGACGAGCAAGACAAGGTTCTATCCGTGCTCCTCAATGGAAAGGCGGCGGTGTTGTATTTGCACCGAAACCAAGAGATTACAGCTACACAATTCCTAAGAAAATCAAACGACTTGCATTAAAGAGCGTTTTGACAGATAAGGTAAATGAAGGAAGTCTGATTGTAGTAGATGAGATTAATTTGAATGAATGGAAAACAAGAGAATTTGCTAAAATGCTTTCTGCATTGAAAGTAGGAAAGAAAACTCTTGTAGTAACAAAAGAAAATGATGTAAATGTGGTTCGCAGCGGACGAAACATCAAAGGTGTTCAAGTTGCATTCGTAGGAACTATGAATACTTACGATATACTAAACCACAACACCTTAGTATTAACTAAGGATGCGGTAGCAAAGGCTGAGGAGGTGTACGCATAATGTTAGCACATGATATTATCATTCGACCGATTATTACAGAAAAATCAATGGGACTGGCAGAAGAGAAAAAGTACACTTTCGTAGTGGCAAGAACTGCCAATAAAATTGAAATCAAAAAAGCAGCTGAACAAGTATTTGGCGTTCAAGTTGAAAAGGTATACACCATGAACTATCGTGGTAAAGAAAAGAGAATGGGCAGAAATGTAGGAAGAACAGCAGCTTACAAAAAAGCCATCATTCAATTAAAAGACACAAGCAAAGACATCGAATTTTTCGGTGTATAAACTAAGAGGAGGGAACATTAGTGGCTATTAAGAGTTATAAACCGACGTCACCGGCACTAAGAGAATTAACCGTGCTGAAGTCAGACGAAATTACAAAGCATGAGCCAGAGAAATCTCTTCTTGTATCCTTGAAGAAAAATGCAGGAAGAAACTCACAAGGAAAAATTACCGTGCGTCATAAAGGTGGCGGGGCAAAGAGAAAATACAGAATTATCGACTTCAAAAGAGATAAAGAACAAGTTCCGGCAGTTGTAGCAGGAATTGAATACGATCCGAACCGTAGCGCAAATATTGCATTGTTGCACTATGTTGATGGAGAAAAAAGATATATTCTTGCACCAAAAGGATTGCAAGTAGGAGATACCATCTTCTCGGGAGCAGGATCTGACATTAAAATCGGAAACTGCTTAAAGATGAAAGATATGCCGGTAGGTACCGTTATTCATAATATTGAATTGAAAGCGGGAAAAGGCGGACAAATTGTAAGAGCGGCAGGAACGTCTGCACAGCTTATGGCAAAAGAAGGGAAATATGTACTTTTAAGATTACCTTCCGGAGAAATGAGAAGAGTGCATGCGGAATGTAAAGCGACAATCGGACAAGTAGGAAACTTGGAACACGAAATTGTAAGCATCGGTAAAGCAGGAAGAAAAAGACACATGGGTATCAGACCTACCGTAAGAGGTTCTGTAATGAACCCGAATGACCACCCGCACGGTGGAGGGGAAGGTAGAGCGCCAATCGGACGCTCCGGTCCTGTAACACCTTGGGGTAAACCGGCATTGGGATATAAGACCAGAAAGAAAAACAAAGCGTCTGATAAAATGATTGTATCCAGACGTAAGAAATAAAACCTTTGAAAGGAGGATGTCATAAATGAGCAGATCCGCAAAAAAAGGACCTTTTGTACATGAAGGACTTTTGAAAAAAATCACGGAAATGAACGAAAAAAACGAAAAACAAGTAATTAAAACATGGTCCAGAAGTTCTACCATCTTTCCTGAATTCGTAGGACATACAATCGCAGTTCACGATGGAAGAAAACATGTTCCAGTATACTTGACCGAAGACATGGTAGGACATAAGCTTGGAGAATTTGTGCCGACAAGAACCTTCAAAGGCCACAAAGATGATGCGAAATCATCAAAAGCAAAATAGAGACCTTTTATCGGAAAGGAGGATAAAAAATGGAAGCAAAAGTATTAGAAGCCAAAGCGGTTGCAAAATACGTCAGAACATCTCCGAGAAAAGCCGGATTTGTTTGTTCCTTAGTAAGAGGAAAAAGCGTAGATGAAGCATTGGCAATCTTAAAATATACACCGAATAACAGTGCGGAAATTATTGCAAAAGTTGTAAAATCAGCTGCAGCGAATGCAGAAAACAACTTTGAAATGGATAGAGAAAAGCTATATATTTCACATATCGTAGCAAACCAAGGACCTACCTTAAAGAGATTTCGCCCGAGAGCGCAAGGAAGAGCGACATCTATTCGTAAGAGAACAAGTCATATCGAAGTAATCGTCAAAGAAAGATAGGAGGGAAAGTAATGGGTCAAAAAGTAAGTCCTCACGGACTTCGTGTCGGAATCAACAAAAATTGGGATTCCAGATGGTTTGCTGACAAGAAAGATTTTGCGGCAAATATCAAGGAAGATTCCGTAATAAGAGAATTTGTTAAAAAGAAACTGTATCTTGCAGGCGTTTCTAAGATTGAAATAGAAAGACAAGGAAAAACAGTTCGTTTGAATATCTTTACAGCTCAACCGGGACGTGTAATCGGAAAAGGCGGACAAGGTATTGAAGAATTGAAATTGGATGTTGAAAAAATTGCAAAAGGCAAACAAGTATTCATTAATATTGTTGAAGTAAAAAGACCGGAAATTGATGCACAATTAGTAGCGGAAAATGTTGCAATGGCATTGGAAAGACGTATTGCATTTCGTAGAGCGATGAAACAAGCAATGCAAAGAGCAATGAGAAGCGGAGCAAAAGGAATTAAAATCTCTACTTCCGGACGTCTTGGCGGAGCTGAAATGGCAAGAACAGAAGGATATGCAGAAGGAAACGTTCCATTGCATACATTAAGAGCAGATATCGGATACGGCTTTGCAGAAGCAGATACCACCTATGGAAAATTAGGGGTAAAAGTTTGGATTTGCAATGGCGAAATTCTTCCGACCAGAAACGGTCCAAAGAGAGAATTGGAAGAAGTTCAAAAAGACGGCAGAAGAAAACCTCGTCGCAGAGATGATAATAACGCAAGAAGAGGCGACAACAGAGGAAGAGGAAACAATGACAGAAGACAAGGGGACAGAAGACCTCGTCCGAAGCGTGAAGAGAAAAACTAAGAATTATTCCTAAAGCGGAAAGGAGGAACAAAACCATGTTAATGCCAAAGAGAGTAAAACGTCGTAGAGTACACAGAGGAAATATGGCAGGAAAAGCGACAAAAGGAAATACGATCACTTATGGTGAATATGCATTGGTAGCAATGGAACCGTCATGGATTACATCAAATCAAATTGAAGCGGCTCGTATTGCATTAAATAGATCCATTCGTAGAGGTGGTAATGTGTGGATAAAAATTTTCCCGCACAAGCCTGTAACACAAAAACCGGCTGAAACACGTATGGGTGCCGGAAAAGGCTCACCGGAATACTGGGTAGCAGTTGTAAAACCGGGAAGAGTTATTTTTGAATTAGGCGGAGTATCTGAAGATAAAGCAAGAGAAGCAATCAGACTTGCAATGCATAAACTTCCTATTAAATGTAAGTTTATGAAAAAAGAAGATATCGCAAAAGAGAATGAAACGAAGGTTGGTGAATAGAATGAGAGCTGATGCTTTAAGAGAATTAACAAAGGAAGAATTGGCGGCTAAAATATTAGAATTGAAAGAAGAATTATTCAACCTTAGATTCCAATTAGCAACCGGACAGTTGGAAAATCCGGTTAGATTAAGACACGTGAAAAGAGATATCGCGCGTTGCAAAACTATTCTAAACGAGAAAGAACGCGCTTAATATCAGTGGATGAAAGGAGGATAAAGCATGGAAAGAAATTTGAGAAAAACAAGAGTAGGATATGTGACATCCGACAAAATGGATAAGACAGTTGTTGTATCCATTGTAGAATTTGTACGTCATCCTCTTTATGGAAAAGCAGTAAAGAGAACCGTAAAGTTCAAGGCCCATGATGAAAATAACGAATGTAAAATCGGAGATCGTGTAAAAATTATGGAAACTCGTCCACTGTCTAAAGATAAGAGATGGAGAGTCGTAAAAATTATCGAAAAATCTGCAGAATAACTAAACATAGTTTTGGCAGAAAGGAGGACAAAAAATGATACAACAAGAAACTCGACTGAAAGTTGCAGACAACTCCGGAGCAAAAGAACTTCTTTGCATCAGAGTGCTTGGCGGTTCTACAAGAAAAACAGGAAATATCGGTGATGTTATCGTTGCTTCCGTTAAAACTTCAACACCGGGCGGAGTTGTTAAGAAAGGGAAAGTTGTAAAAGCGGTAATTGTTCGTTCAAAACAAGGACTTAGAAGAAAAGACGGTTCTTATGTAAAATTTGACGAAAATGCAGCTGTAATTATAAAAGATGATAAGTCTCCGGCAGGAACACGTATATTTGGACCTGTAGCGAGAGAGTTGAGAGATAAACAATATATGAAAATTATCTCCTTGGCACCGGAAGTGCTCTAAGAACAGCAATTAAAAGGAATCCTATTAGGGAGGTGTACAGTAAATGCGTATAAAGAGCGGAGATACCGTAGTAGTTATCAGCGGAAAAGACAAAGGCAAAAAAGGAAAAGTGATTGGCGTAAAAGGCGATAGAATCGTTGTAGAAGGCATCAATAAAGTGCTTAAACATACAAAACCAAGCCAAAAAAATCCTCAAGGAGGAATTATCGAACAAGAAGCTGCATTACATCATTCCAATGTAATGTTGTATGATGCAAAAGCAGGAAAAGGAGTTCGAGTAGGCTATAAAATCTTGGAAGACGGTTCAAAAATCAGAATTTCCAAAAAGACCGGCGAAGAAATATAGATATAACATAGGAAAGGAGGCAATGAAATGGCTTCAAGATTAGTAGAATTGTATAATAACGAAATTGCAAAAGCAATGATGGAGAAGTTCGGATATAAAAATCCGATGCAAATTCCTAAAATAGAAAAAGTCGTTGTCAATATGGGAGTTGGCGAAGCAAAGGATAATTCAAAAATTTTGGATAGCGCTATGGAAGAACTTGCTTTGATTACAGGACAAAAACCGGTAGCAACCAGAGCAAAGAAATCCGTTGCAAACTTCAAAATAAGAGAAGGAATGCCCATTGGTACAAAAGTAACTCTTAGAGGAGAAAAGATGCTTCATTTTATCGACAAATTGGTAAATATCACTTTACCTCGTGTTCGTGACTTTAGAGGGGTATCGAAAGACTCTTTTGATGGAAGAGGAAACTATGCACTTGGTATCAAAGAACAACTTATTTTCCCTGAAATTGATTACGATAAAGTAGAAGCGGTAAGAGGTATGGATATTGTCTTTGTAACTACTGCAAAAACAGATGAAGAAGCAAGAGAGCTGCTTAGACTTTATGGAATGCCTTTTATGAAATAGTTATAGGAGGAAAATATGGCTAAAACATCAATGAAAATAAAACAACAAAGACCGCAAAAATATGCGACAAGAGAATATACAAGATGCAGCATTTGCGGAAGACCTCATAGCGTATTGCGCAAATTCGGAATTTGCCGTATATGCTTTAGAGAATTAGCGTACAAAGGACAAATACCGGGAGTAAAAAAAGCAAGCTGGTAAAATCCTTAAGACTGAAAGGAGGTAAAAAACATGACAATGACAGATCCAATTGCAGATATGCTTACACGCATAAGAAATGGAATTACAGCAAAGCATGAAACAGTAGATGTTCCTGCTTCTAATATAAAGAGAGAGATTGCCAGAATTCTTTTGGAAGAAGGGTATATTAAAGGATATGATGTAATCGAGGACGGAAAACAAGGATTAATTCGTGTTTCTTTAAAATATGGAAAAGACGGAGAAAAAGTAATTCTTGGATTAAAGAGAATTTCAAAACCGGGTCTTAGAGTATATGCAGACAAGAACACAGTTCCTAAAGTATTGGGCGGACTTGGAATATCCATTATTTCCACTTCAAAAGGAATTTTGACTGACAAACAGGCAAGAGAAATCGGCGTAGGTGGAGAAGTAATCTGCTACGTATGGTAAGAATATAAAATGTAAGGAGGTGCCAGAATGTCAAGAATCGGACTGAAACCGGTAACTGTACCGGCAGGCGTTGAAATCAAAGTTGATGAAAAAAACAACGTAATCGTAAAAGGACCGAAAGGCGAATTATCACAAGCCATTGATCCGAGTATGAAAATTGAAATAAATGACGGAGTGTTGACTGTATCAAGACCTACTGAAAACAAAAAACACAAATCTTTGCATGGACTAAGCAGAACTCTTATTAACAACATGGTTGTAGGGGTAACCGAAGGTTATGAAAAGAAAATGGAAATTGTCGGAGTAGGATACAGAGCGGCAAAACAAGGTAAAAAATTAGTTTTGAACTTAGGATATTCTCACCCGGTAGAAATGGAAGATCCGGAAGGCATTGAAACAGAAGTTCCAAACCAGTTACAAATTGTAGTAAAAGGAATTAATAAACAATTGGTAGGAAACTATGCTGCAAAGATTAGAGCATGGAGAGAACCGGAACCATATAAGGGAAAAGGTATTCGTTATGCCGGAGAAAATGTACGTCGTAAAGAAGGAAAAACAGGTAAGAAATAGAACGGTATAACAAAAGAAAGGAGTGAAATCAAGTGTTCCAAAAAGTTGACAAAAACGTAGGACGTATAGCAAGACACAAAAGAGTTCGCAAAAACCTGTCCGGAACTCCTGAAAAACCGAGATTTAATGTATATAGAAGTACCAATAATATCTATGTGCAAGTCATTGATGATGTAAATAGAGTGACATTGGTATCTGCTTCTACCTTGGATAAAGAAATCAAAGGACAGTTTGAACATACAGGAAATAAAGAAGCAGCACGCAAGGTTGGAGAAGTTGCAGCAAAAAGAGCGTTGGAAAAAGGAATTAAGGAAGTAGTGTTTGACCGTGGAGGATATATCTATCACGGAAGAATTCAAGAAGTTGCAGAAGGTGCAAGAGAAGCCGGACTTCAATTTTAGGAAAAGGAGGGAAAATAATGCAAAAAAAGCGAATTGATGCTCGACAATTGGATTTAGAGACCAAAGTAGTAAACATAAGAAGAGTAACCAAGGTAGTAAAAGGAGGACGTAATTTCCGTTTTGCAGCCCTTGTAGTAGTTGGAGACAACAATGGTCACGTAGCTATCGGAACAGGAAAAGCAAGCGAAGTTCCTGAAGCAATCCGTAAAGCAGAAGAAGATGCTAAGAAAAATATGATAGAAGTACCAATGGTAGGAACTACAATCCCTCATACCGTACAAGGAAGATTCGGAGCAGGAAATGTGCTTATCATGCCGGCACCGGAAGGAACCGGAGTATTGGCAGGAGGACCTGTGCGTGCTGTATTGGAATTGGCGGGAATTAAGGATGTTCGTTCCAAATCCATCGGAACAAACAACGAAAGAAACATGGTAAATGCAACCATGGAAGGATTAAAATCCTTGAGAACCGTAGAGGAAGTAGCAGCCTTGAGAGGTAAAAAAGTAGAAGAACTTTTAGGTTAGGAGGGACAAACTATGTTAAAAGTCACATTGAAAAAAAGTCCGATAGCTACTAAACCTAATCAAAGAAGAACCTTGATTGCTTTAGGGCTGAAGAAAAGACATCAGACAGTAGAAAAACCGGACAACCCTCAAATAAGAGGAATGATTAAGACAGTAAGTCACTTAGTAGAAGTAGAAGAATAAAAAAAGGAGGTGCACAGATGAAACTACACGAATTGAGACCGGCAGCAGGCGGTGGAACCAAAGCGAGAAAAAGATTGGGAAGAGGTACTGCAACCGGACAAGGAAAGACATCAGGTAGAGGACAAAAAGGACAAGGAGCTCGTTCAGGTGGAGGAGTAAGACCCGGCTTTGAAGGGGGACAAATGCCTTTGATGAGAAGACTTCCTAAAATTGGATTTGACAACACTCGATTTGAAAAGAAATATAGTGTTATCAACATCAGTCGACTAAACGATTTTGAAGATGGAACCGTAGTAGATGCACAACTGTTAAAATCTAAAAAAATAATCAGTAAGATAGAAAAAGACGGGTTAAAAGTACTTGGGAATGGAGAATTTAACAAAAAACTTACTATCAAAGCAAGTAAGTTTACAAAAACAGCAGTCCAAAAAATCGAAGCTGTAGGAGGAAAGGCTGAGGTGATTTAGTTGTTTGAAGCATTGAAAAGGGCAATGAAAATACCGGCACTTAGAAAGAGAATTATATTTACCGCATTAATGTTGGTAGTATTTCGAGTTGGAGCAAACATTCCGGCTGCAGGTATGGATACGAACCTTATTAAAAATCAGCTTTCACAAAACAGCGTATTATCACTTTATGATATGATGGCAGGGGGGGCTTTGAGTCAATTTACTTTGTTTGCACTTGGAGTTACACCATATATCACGGCATCCATCATCATGCAGCTTTTAGCTGTTGCAATTCCTTCTTTGGAGGAAATGCAAAAATCAGGAGAAGACGGAAGAAAGAAAATTTCTCAATATACCAGATATATGTCGATTGTATTGGCATTGTTTCAATCCTTTGCATTGGTATATGGTATGTTTAGAGGAGCTCTTTTATCCGACAATTTCTTAAATGTAATCTCCATCGTTTTTACGTTAACAGCGGGAACTACATTCTTAATGTGGCTTGGAGAAATTATTACGGAAAAAGGAATTGGAAACGGAATTTCCATGTTAATTTATGCAGGGATTATCTCCAGATATCCGGTTGGTGTAAAGCAAACCATGGAGATGTCGAAGACAGGAGCAATCAATCCAATTCAAATTATTGTGTTTTTAGTTGTATCAGTAGCGATTGTTATCGGTGTTATATTAGTATTGGAAGGGGTTCGTAAAATTCCGGTACAATATGCGAAACGAATGGTAGGAAAGAATACCTATGGAGGTCAAAGCTCACATATTCCGCTAAAAGTTAACCAAGCGGGTGTTATTCCTGTAATTTTTGCTTCATCCATGATGATGTTGCCGGAAATGCTTGGTCTTGTAGTTAGAAGTGAAGGATACAAAACATTTATCGGAAAATACTTGAGCATACAGGGAAATCCGGGAGTTTATGTATATAGTATCATTCAATTTATTTTGGTATTTGCATTTTCCTATTTTTATATTTCGATTACCTTCCATCCGGACGAAGTGGCAGATAACTTGAAGAACGGAAACGGATTTATTCCGGGAATCAGACCGGGAAAATCGACGGAAGAGTATATTTCAAAATCTTTGAATCGATTGACTTTTGTAGGAGCAATTTTCCTTTCGTTCATTGCAGCTTTGCCGATTGTCATTAATCATGCGGCAAATATTCCGTTCCGATTTGGAGGAACCAGTCTTCTAATCGTTGTAGGGGTTGCGATTGAAACAATGAGACAACTTAAGGCACAATCCGTTATGAGAGAGTATCAAGGATTTTTGAAGTAAATAAATATTTCAAAACAGGAGATGAATGAAGTGAATATAATTTTATTGGGACCTCCGGGCGCCGGAAAGGGAACACAGGCGGAAAGCATTGTAAAAAGTTATAAGACCGTACACATTTCCACCGGAGATATTTTCCGAAAGAATATTAAAGAGAACACAGAGCTTGGAAAAAAAGCAAAAGAATATATGGACAAAGGTTTATTGGTTCCTGACGAATTAGTTGTGGAATTGGTAGCGGATCGCTTAATGCAAGAGGATGTAAAAAACGGATTTATGTTGGATGGGTTTCCGAGAACGATTTTTCAAGCAGAGGAATTGGATAAAGTGTTATCCAAAACCGGTATGAAAATTGATAAGGTAATCAATATCGAAGTAAATCCGGAAGTTTTGATAGAAAGAGCGGTAGGAAGAAGGATTTGTAAAGGAGATGGAAGCACCTATCATATCAAATTCAATCCGCCGAAAACACAGGGAATTTGTGATACTTGCGGAGGAGAACTGTATCAAAGAGATGACGATAAAGAAGAAACCGTAAAAAATCGAATTTCCGTATACACCGAGCAAACAAAGCCTTTAATTGATTACTACACAAAGCAAAATAATATAGCAAATATTAATGGAGAGCAAGAAATTCAAAAGGTGTTTGAGGATATCAAAAAAGCTTTAGGAAGTGACAACTAAATGATAAGTCTAAAATCAAAAAGGGAAATCGAATTGCTGAGAGAAGCCGGAAAGATTGTTGCAGAAACTCATGCGGTGTTGAGAGAAGCGATAAAGCCGGGAATAAGCACTTTGGAATTGGATGCATTGGCATACAAGACAATTACCAAATATAAAGCAATTCCATCATTTTTGAATTATAATGGATTTCCTGCAAGTATCTGTGCATCTAAGAATGATATTATTGTTCACGGAATACCGTCTAAAGAGGATATTTTGAAAGAAGGAGATATCATCAGTCTTGATATTGGAGCTTTTTATAAAGGCTATCATGGAGACAGTGCAAAAACGCATCCGGTTGGACAAATCAGTGAAGAAGATGCAAAGCTTATTGAAGTCACAAGACAAAGTTTTTATGAAGGAATAAAACATGCCATTATAGGAAACAGACTGTCGGACATTTCATATCATGTGCAGCAGACAGCCGAAAGGGAAGGATTTTCCGTAGTACGAGAGTTTGTAGGACACGGAGTCGGAACCAAATTGCACGAAGATCCATCAGTACCTAATTACGGACCGCCACATAGAGGACCGAGATTGGTGGAAGGTTTTGTCATTGCAGTAGAACCTATGATTAATCAAGGAACTTATCATGTAAAAATGGAAGATGACGGTTGGACGGTAAAAACACAAGACGGGAAAAAATCAGCTCATTATGAACATACTTTAGCCATTACCGAAAACGGCCCCGAACTTTTAACAATCTGATAGAAGGATAAGGCTATGGAATTGCAAAAAGGAAAAATCGTAATCAGCAAAGCAGGCCATGATAAAGGAAACGTTTTTGTCATAGTTGATATTTTAAGTGATAGAGAAGTTTTGGTCATGGACGGAAGGAGAAGAAAGATACAGAAATTGAAAAAGAAAAATGTATCGCATCTCCAATATACCGGCAAAGAAATTCCAATAGAGGAGTTGCGGCAGGAAAAAGACTTGGATAAAGTAAATGCTTCTGTTCGTAAACAACTGAAACAATTAGGATACTGAGAAAGGGGATATGCCGAAATGTCAAAAAAAGATGTCATTGAGTTGGAAGGAACCGTAACTGATGCACTTCCCAATACAATGTTCAAAGTAAAATTAGAAAACGACCATGAAATTATGGCGCATATTTCCGGAAAATTACGTATGAATTTTATACGGATTTTGCCGGGAGATAAAGTAACCGTAGAGCTTTCTCCTTATGATCTCACAAAAGGTCGTATTACATGGAGAAAGAAGTAAGAAGTAGGAGGGAAGAAAATGAAAGTAAGACCATCCGTAAAGCCTATGTGTGAAAAATGCAAAATCATCAAAAGAAAAGGAAAAGTCATGGTGATTTGTGAAAATCCGAAACATAAGCAAAAACAAGGTTAATAAAGTAAGGAAAGACAGAAAGCAGAATGAAATAATAGGAGGTGCAAGCTAAATGGCTCGTATTGCAGGTATCGACTTACCAAGAGAAAAAAGAGTTGAAATCGGGTTGACCTATATTTTCGGAATAGGCAGACCGACAGCAAACAAGATATTAAAAGAGACCGGAATTAATCCTGATACAAGGATTAAAGATTTGACCGAAGAAGAAGTAAATGAACTTCGTAAAGAAATCGATAATTACCAAGTAGAAGGTGATTTGAGAAGAGAAATTTCTTTGAATATTAAGCGATTGAGAGACATTCGTTGTTACAGAGGAATTCGTCATATGAAGGGATTACCGGTAAGAGGCCAAAAAACAAAGACCAATGCAAGAACACGCAAAGGTTCAAAACGTACAGTAGGAAGAAAGAAAAAATAAGGAAGCAAGGAGGGTGAAAGATGGCGAAAGTAGCAAAAAAGAAAAATACAAGAGTTCGTAGAAGAGAGAGAAAGAATATTGAAAAAGGTCATGCACACATTCAATCTTCCTTCAATAACTCCATCGTAACATTAACTGACGTTCATGGAAACGTAATTTCTTGGGCGAGTGCAGGACAATTAGGTTTCAAAGGTTCCAGAAAATCCACACCATTTGCCGCACAAATGGCAGCAGAGACTGCTACCAAAGCTGCAATGGAACATGGACTTCGTTCGGTAGAAGTATTTGTGAAAGGTCCGGGTTCAGGACGAGAAGCGGCAATTCGTGCATTACAAGCATCCGGTCTTGAAGTTACTATGATTAAAGATGTAACTCCAATTCCTCATAATGGATGTAGACCACCGAAACGCAGAAGAGTGTAATATATTTATCGAAGGACGAGGAAATGCTTGTCCTTTACCCTCGGTAGAAAATTAATTGGAAAGAATCAAGGAGGGTTTCTAAAAATGATAGAAATAGAAAAACCCAGCGTTACAGTTCTGGAATATACCGATCATTACGGAAAATTTGAAGTAGAGCCTTTAGAGAGAGGCTTTGGGATTACAGTCGGTAATGCACTTAGAAGAGTACTTCTTTCATCTCTTCCGGGAGTAGCTGTAAACTCTATCAAGATAGACGGAGTTTTGCATGAATTTTCCACTATACCCGGAGTGAAAGAAGACGTTACCGAGATTATGTTGACTTTGAAAGAATTGGCAATGGTAATTCAAAGTGAAGAAGATGGACAAAGAACCATTCGCATTGAGCAAACAGGCGAAGGAGAAGTAACAGCAGGAGATATTATTTGTCCTTCTGATGTTGAAATCTTAAACAAAGATCTTCATATTGCAACTTGCTCCAAAGATGCCAACTTATATATGGAAATCAATATCAGTC
The DNA here is from genome assembly GCA_041848665.1 of Filifactor sp. Lineage (GTDB taxonomy): Bacteria > Bacillota > Clostridia > Peptostreptococcales > Filifactoraceae > Filifactor. The sequence continues at coordinate 6,483 of JBGZJG010000050.1, read as the reverse complement.
GAGGAAGAGGATACGTTTCTTCGGAAGATAATAAAAATGAAAGTATGCCGATTGGTGTAATTCCTATGGATTCCATTTATACACCGATTAAAAAAGTCAGCTATGAAGTAGAACCCACCAGAGTAGGAGCTCGCTCGGATTTTGAAAAACTTACATTGGAAATTTGGACTGATGGAAGTATAGAAGTACAAGAAGGAGTATCTCTGGGAGCAAAAATTCTCAACGAACATTTAAATCTATTCTTAAATCTAAGCGATAAATTGGATCAAATAGAACTTATGGTAGAAAAAGAAGAAGGAAAGAAAGAAAAAGCTTTGGAAATGACTATCGAAGAATTGGATTTGTCCGTTCGTTCTTATAACTGCTTGAAAAGAGCAGGAATTAATACCGTAGAGGAACTCACCAAGAAAACCGAAGATGATATGATGAAAGTCAGAAATCTCGGCAAAAAATCATTGGAAGAGGTTATCGGCAAGCTTGCGGATCTTGGATTTGGCTTGAAGCCGGAAGAAGAATAGACACAAAGGAGGGGAAATCATGGCCACATATAGAAAACTTGGACGCAATACAGCGCATAGAAATCTAATGCTTCGTAATCAAGTTACAGACGTTTTGAAATACGAAAGAATTCAAACAACCGAAACTCGTGCAAAAGAAACAAGACGTATGGTTGAAAAAATGATTACGCTTGGAAAAAGAGGAGATCTTCATGCAAGAAGACAAGCATTGGCATATATGTTGGATGAAACAACAGTAAAAAAACTGTTTGATGAAATTGCACCGAAATATGCTGAAAGAAACGGCGGCTATGTAAGAATATTAAAAACAGTACCGAGAAAAGGCGATAATGCACCTATGGCAATTATCGAATTGGTATAGTACAAAGAATTACAACTAAAAAATATTTTTTATTCATGAATAAAAAGCTATTAAAAACACTATGTCATTTACGAACATAGTGTTTTTATGTTATAGCGATAGTTTTTTATGAAAAGGTTAATTTTTTTGTTTTGAGACCTCCTTTACATATTGTTGAATTACATTACATACATATTGAGGCACTCCTTCTCCAAATTTGCTTAGGTTTTTATTAAATTCCTCATTTTGAACATATCCATAACCAATGCCTGAAAATACATCATAGGAACAATCAAATGAGTAGGTGCATAGATAATGGTGCAATGTTTTTGCTAATTGTACATTTTCTTTTGATATCGCTTGCAAACCATTTGACATATTTTCTGCAAAGGAAAAGAAAAGAGCATTAAACTTTTCAGTAAGTTCTTCTTCTCGTCCTCTCTGTTTTTGTATAGATGCTTCGATGATTTCCTTTCCGTATTTTTCCATTGCTGCTTGTGTGTATTTTTCATTATCTTGATATGAAAAACCTCTGAATTTTTCTTCTGTTGACATGGTAGTTCTCCTTTCTTGCGATTCAATTGTTTTTTTCAAAGTATCTATCAGTATTAGGAGTCGTTCTTTTTCGTGCTGCATTAAATCAAGTTGTTTTTTTAAGTGAATGAGAAGGTCATTATCTCCTATTAAGAGCAGCTCTTTGATTTGTTTTAGTGAAAAACCTAAATATTTGTAAAATAGGATTGTTTGTAAAATTTCCATATCATTTTCAGAATAATATCTATAACCATTTTCATGCTTTTGTGGAGATAAAAGTCCAATCTCATCATAATGGTGTAAAGTGCGCACCGATACACCGCTGATTTCACTTACCTTTTTTATGAAATACATTTCAATCGCCTCCTAATTAAGTTTAGTATAAACGCTCACGTTGTGTCAGAGTCAAGTTTTTTTAGAAAATTTTTAATTTCTTTTATGAGATAGGATTAGAGTATTTTGTAAAAAAAATGTAATAATTAAAAAATAAGGTTGAAGAATATGGCATTGTATAGTATCATAATAAAAGTTACAAAAGAGTTACAAAAAAGAAACAAATTTCATACAAGAAATGTATAGAATACATAGGTGAATTTTGTGGTATTTTAGGAGGAATTTATGAGAAATTACGGTAGCATGATAAAACGTTTTGGGTTTGTATTATTCTCCGGAATTATGCTGATGACGGTACCGGTAAGCGCAAGTGAAGCAGAACCTTATTATGTTAAGGCAGATGATGTTGAAGTATATTATGAAGTCGGTTCCGAACATGTTGTTTCTGTTGTATCTAAGGGAGACAAGTTTCTTTTGGTAGAAGAAGGAGAAGAATTTTCTAAGATTTTGTTGGACAACGGATTGTCAGGTTACATTGCTACGGAGACGTTATCGGAAGAAGAAACAAAAGCTACCGTTGAAGAAGGAACTTCTCGAGGAAGTTTGAGAGGTGTTGGCGGAGAACTTCAATCGAAACGTGATACCTTGATTGAATTTGGAAAAAGCAAGTTGGGTTGTGCTTATTCTTACGGTTCCAGAGGACCGAATAAATTTGATTGTTCCGGATTTGTAGGATATACTTATGAAAAAGCACTTGGAATAAAATTGCCGAGAGATTCTCGTTCTATGAGTAGAGTTGGAGTTAAAGTTGCAAAAAATGATCTTCAAAAAGGAGATTTGGTATTTTTCAATACAGGTGGCGGAAGTAGAATTTCACATGTTGGAATTTATGTTGAAAACGGAACCTTTATCCATGCTTCATCGGGAAATGTAATGAAGGTGATTACTTCTACTTTGGATAGTGGGTATTATGCAAAGTGCTATAATACTGCAAGGAGAATTTTTAAATAGGAAATACTTATTTTTGATAAAATAAGTGAAGTATAAAATGATAAACATTATATGAAATTGTTAAGCTGTAAGTGTATTTTTGGAGAGATTACTTTACAGCTTTTTGTATTTCATGTGTAATTGTGATACAATGAATAAGAAAGCTTTTTCAAAAAAATCAGTTTTTTATGCAAAGATACGATACAAGATTTTGAGCAGAATTATATAATAGAAGACTTGAATAAGGAAACATATGAAATAAAATGAAAATGCACAAACAAAAGGGAAATGATTGTGTAAAAATTGAAATACAGAGGCAATGTTTAAATAAAAAGAGGTAGTAGTTTCAAATTGGAATTGGCTAAAATTTTGGGGGAGAGGTTGCAGATGAAGGTTACAGGCTTGATTGAGAATACCTCCATATCAGAACAATTAGAGTGTGAGCATGGGTTAAGTTTGTACGTTGAAATAGGAAAACGTAAGCTTTTGTTTGATGTGGGTGGAAGTGATTTGTTTTTGAAAAATGCAAAGGAATTGAAGCTGGATATTGCTGATGTAGATTATCTTGTTATTTCGCACGGTCATGCAGATCACGGAGGAGGAATTCCCGTTTTCTTGTCTGAAAACAAAAAAGCAAAGCTTTTTTTGCAGCCGAGTGCTTTGGAGGCGCATTATTCTTTTCGAGCAGACAAAAAATTTTATGATATTGGATTAGAGCACACTTTGCAGCAAAATGAGAGAGTTGTTTTTACAACGGAGAATTTTACAATAGAGGAAGGAATAGAAGTGTTTTGGAATGTGCCTGAAAAATATCCGAAACCCATTTCCAATTCCAATTTGTATCGAGAACGAAACGGACAAAAAGAAAGGGATATTTTTTTGCATGAACAAAATCTTGTGTTGATAGAACATGATAAAATGATGTTGATTACAGGGTGTTCTCATAATGGCATTGTTAATATTGTAGAGCATTTTAATACTCTGTATCGCCGCTATCCGGACGTTGTTATCGGTGGATTTCATTTGGTTGCGCCATCGGTTGGAACCGGGGAAAAAACCGAGGTTATCGAGCAAATAGGTCAAATTTTGCTCAAAACGGGAGCGAAGTACTACACCTGTCACTGTACGGGGATGGAGGCCTATCAGGTATTAAAAAACAAAATGCAGAAGAAGATAGATTATTTTGCAACAGGAAGTAAGATTACGCTTATATAGAAGTACATGCAAGGGAGAATAATGTTTTTAAGGGTGTGAAGTACAGACAAATCCGGTTAAAGGGATATTACTTTAATTGGAAATCGCATTAAAATAGATGAAATAATTTTAAGGAGGATTTGGTATGATACAAGAAAGATTGACGGCATTGCGTAATAAAATGGAAGAGAAAGGAATTGATTTTTACATTGTACCGACAGCTGATTTTCATCAAAGCGAGTATGTTGGAGAGTATTTTAAATCACGTCAATACATTACCGGCTTTACGGGTTCGGCAGGGACTGCAATTATTACACGAGATGAGGCGAGGCTTTGGACTGATGGAAGATATTTTTTGCAAGCAGGACAGGAGCTTGCAGGGACAACCGTTCAGTTAATGAAGATGGATGAGCCGGATGTACCGACGATGTTGCAATATTTGGCGGAAACGATGAAAAGCGGACAGATTTTGGGATTTGATGGACGTGTTGTTTCCATGGGTGATGGAAAAAACTATGAAAAGATTGTTGCTGAAAAACAAGGAAAAATTATGTACGAGTGTGATTTGATGGATGAAATTTGGACAAATCGTCCTGAACTTTCCAAAGAACCTGTATTTGCTCTGACGTTGAATTATTGTGGAGAAAGCACACAATCTAAGCTTATGAGAATACGGGAAGAGATGAAAAAACATTCTGCAACTGCGCATATATTAACAACACTTGATGATATTTGTTGGATTCTCAATATTAGAGGAAATGATGTTGCATTCTCTCCGTTGGTTTTATCCTATGCGATTATTTCTATGGAAAAAATGGATTTATACATGGATGAGACAAAATTAAGTGATGAAATCAAAGAGAATTTTGCAAAAAATAACATTTTGCTTCATCCCTACAACAATATTTATGAAGATGTGAAAAAAACAGTTGTGAATGACATTTTATTAATTGATCCGGCAAGGCTGAATTATGCGTTATACAGCAATATTCCTCAAGGAGTAGGCAAAATAGAGGCGGCAAATCCCGAAATACTGTTCAAGTCCATTAAAAACAAAACAGAAGTAGACAATATACGTAAGGCGGAACTCAAAGATAGTGTTGCGCATGTGAAATTTATGAAGTGGTTGAAGGAAAATTTTGAGAAAGAAATGATTACCGAAATGAGTGCTTCCGATAAATTGGATGAATTTCGCATGGAACAAGGGAACTACATTCGTCCGAGTTTTGAACCGATTTCTTCCTTTGCGGAACACGGAGCAATCGTGCATTATTCTTCCACTCCGGAAACAAACGTACAGCTCAAAGCAGGACATTTGTTTATGACGGATACGGGAGCGGGATTTTATGAAGGATCTACTGATATTACCAGAACTTATGCACTTGGGGAAATACCGCAATTTATGAAAGAAGATTTTACAATGGTTGCGGTAAGCCATCTTCGCTTGGCAAATGTGAAATTCATGAAAGGAGCGGATGGCGCTAATTTGGATATTATTGCAAGACAACCGTTTTGGCAAAAAGGAAAAAACTATAATCATGGAACAGGACATGGGGTAGGCTATCTTTTGAACATTCATGAAGGACCGATTAATTTTAGATGGAAGGCTACACCAAATACTATTGCACCATTTGAAGAAGGCATGATTATTACCGATGAACCCGGATTTTATGTAGAAGGCTCTCATGGAATTCGTTTGGAAAATGAGTTGTTGGTGCGCACCGGAGAAAAAAATGCGTATGGACAATTTATGTATTTTGAACAACTTACCTATATTCCCATGGATTTGGATGCGATTGATGCCAAGTCCATGTCACAGGAAGACAAGAAGTTGCTCAACGAGTATCACAAAGCAGTATACGAAAAAGTTTCTCCGTATTTATCAGATGATGAAAAAGAGTGGTTGAAAAAATATACAAGAGAAATTTAATTTATAGACAGAGGAGTTTCATAGTAATACGAAACACTATTTAAAAATATAGACATGAATGTATCATTATGAAAAAGAAAACAACCTATATAGCATAAAAAAGTGAATTTTATTATAACTTTTTAATCAGCGTTTCGTATAACAGCTGACCATAAAAGATAATGTAAAAGAAGTGCCTTTCAAGTCAAACCAATGATTTGAGAGGTACTTTTTTTATTTGAAAAAGTTTATGTTTAAATCGAGAGGGTATGAAACTCAAACATAAACGATTTTATATGCAAACAGTAACTATATGATTTATTAATCTAATACTTAGGATAGACTATGGATAAGATAGCAGTACAAAGAGAGGAAAAAATAAGCAAAAGTTAAAAAATATGAGGGAAATAATATTTGACTGTGGAATTTCAGAATGAAAAGTGATTGGATAATTATTTTTCGAGGTAGAAAAAAGAAAAATAAGCAGCTGTTATGGGATTTTCTATAAGTTAGAAGATATCTAAAAATTTAAAAAAATATGATTTCAAATAAGAGAATCAAGTAGATTAAAAATCATAAATACTAAAAAGGTAGGGTTACATTTTAGCGTATTCCAATGGGCATTGATTTTGTTCGGAAGTATAATTTCATTTGTCGTTGCGTTG
>JBGZJG010000049.1:0-12500 GCA_041848665.1 Filifactor sp. | reverse complement strand
GTAATACAACACATACTACAATTCAATGAAAGAATAGCTATTTGTTCCTTCCTATAATGCTTTCTACCGTTTTTTGATTTATAAATTTATTCTTTACTATAATCTTAGCATTTTATCCTTTCATTGGGAAGATTTGTATACGTTTTATTGCAAGATGGTTCTTATCAAGATATTAAGAGGAGTTTTTTATGGAGCAGTTTTCACGAACGGAATTAATTTACGGAAAAGAAAAGATAGACGCATTACAACAATGCCACATTGCAATATTCGGTCTTGGCGGTGTGGGAAGTTATGCAGCGGAGGCTCTTGCACGAACCGGTGTAAAAAAGCTGACGCTTGTGGATTTTGATACTGTGGAATTGAGCAATCTGAACCGACAACTGCCTGCTCTGCACTCCACTTTGCATCAAAAAAAAGCGGACGTTATGGCAAAACGTCTGCAAGACATCAATCCCTCTATCGAACTTACCGTTATTACGGAAAAATATACTGCCGAAAACCGCACGTTGTTTTTTCAATCGCCTTATGATTTTGTATTGGATTGTATTGATATGGTATCTTCCAAGATTGATTTGATTACCCATTGTCTTTCACAAAACATTCCAATCATTTCTTCCATGGGTATGGCATCTCACAGCGACCCGAGCAAAGTTCATGTCAGCGACCTTTCCAAAACGCATATGTGTCCTTTGGCAAAAGTCATGCGAAAAGAATTGAAGGAGCGTGGGATTTTGCATTTGCCGGTTGTGTTTTCGGAAGAAAAAGCAATCTCTCCTTCCGAAAAGCGTTTTAATGAGCAGGGCAGGCAAATTAACGGAAGTCTTGCTTTTGTAACGGGAACAGCCGGAATGTTCATGTCAGGCTATGTCATAAACTCGCTACTGTCTGAAGATAAATAATGTGCATTGAAAAAAATAATCTCTTCTGCAAAATAAAAAGTTGCCTTTTCAGACACTCTTGCATCTTATCCGGTAAGTTTCAAATTTGAATGATATTTGTTTTTTATTGCTCTATGTATACTGTTTTTAGGAGGTTTCCCTTGAAGGTTCTCGGCATTATTGCGGAATACAATCCGTTTCACAACGGACATCTTTATCACATGAAACAATCCTGTCTTGCCACAAAGACAAAAAATACCGTTATCATCATGAGCGGAAACTTTGTGCAACGAGGTGCTCCGGCAATTATAGACAAGCATTTGCGTGCCAAGCTGGCAGTTCAAAACGGTGCATCGCTCGTTTTGGAACTTCCAGCACTTTATGCAACACAAAGTGCCGATTTGTTTGCAAAAGGTGCGGTGGAAATTCTCCAAAGTTTGGGTTTTATCGACTATCTATCCTTCGGCAGTGAAAGCGGAGATTTAAAAAATCTATCCTGTATCGCTTCATTGTTTCACAAGGAGCCTGAAGAATACCGTATTCTGTTAAAATCTTATCTGAAAGAAGGTCTGCCTTTTCCCAAGGCTCGCAGTAATGCATTAAAAAAATTGACCGGTTATACCTGTGTGACAACCCCAAATGACGTCTTAGGCGTGGAGTACCTAAAACATCTCATTCGATTAAAAAGTGAAATTATCCCTATTTTAATTCCAAGACGTGGTGCGCAACATGAAGATAATTCCATGCGCCCCGAATTTTCAAGTGCAACGGCAATTCGGGAATATCTGTATCATATGTCAAAGAAATTCTCCGGAAATTCTCCTCTGACCGAAGACAATCTGGTTTCCTCACTTCCGCCGTCTTCCTTGGAGGCTTTGCTCTCTACGCATGCCGCTCACAGGCTGATGAACATTGATTTTTTTCTTTCTGATATTAAAACAATTATTCTGCGTGAGATGCAGGACATCAAACGTTACTTTGAAGTGTCGGAAGGATTGGAAAACAGAATTTATGAGCATTTTTTGAACTCGGATAATTTGGATGAAATTTCCGCAACGATTAAGACAAAACGTTACACCCTAACTCGTATCCATCATATTTTACTGAATATCTTGCTCAACATTACCAAAGATACAATGCAAGAATTGATTGCATCAGAGGATATGGGTTATGCACGTATTCTTGCCTTTGATGAAACGGGACGGCGGCTTATCCGAAAATGCAATAAGGAGTTCACACTTATCAATAAACCTGCACTGTTTCGTCCTTCCAATCGAAAACAAGAAATTCTATGGAAGAGCGACCACATTGCCGACACCCTATATTACAGCAAATACAAATCGGATTACTCCAACAGTTTTGTTCTGCCACCCATATTCGTGGAGAAAAAAACAATCATAATATAATCCATCTACTTGATTTATCATTCTTTCAATGATACAAACAATAATACAGAATTTTTTGTCTCACATTAATTGCAATCCGCCTTATACTACTGTCAAATAAAGACAGTCCTATTCTTTTATGAGATTGTTTACATGTACTTTCTTAAGCTAAACACGATTTTAAAATATAGGATGGTATTTACACATCCATTTTTTGTACGACAAACCATTAGATTTAGTTCCATAAATGTTATCCTTTCTGTTTTTAATAAAGCTTGAATGACTATATTTTAACAGGGGATGATATTTTTTTGGTCTAACTTTTTGGGGGCGGTACATAGCAGGTGGTTTTTTATTTCGCACATTTCATGTGCTCAACTGACTAAAGTCATAAATAAAAAAGATAACATCTCTGTTATCTTAAATGCAAACCGCTACAAATTTAACAAATCTCTGTACTATTTTTTTAACATCTCTTACTTAGACACAAAAAATTCCACAGTTTCGTTATAATCATCTTCGTCTTTATATATTTCAAAATGTTTACCGACTGTAATTCCAAACATAGCATATTTATTTGGAGAGCTGAAAATTATATTATCATATACATATTCAACATCATCTGTAATATTATAGTTTTCTTTTAATGCTAAATTTATCAAATCTCTACCCGAACAAATTCCAGCTACAAGCTTATTTTCATTCCTAAATTCATTGATACATTCAAATATACAATTATTATTATATTCACTATACTCACCGCCACAAATTATTAAGCCGTCAAATTCGTCAATATTCATTTCATTTAAATACAAATTTGGTTTTATAAACACCCCTTCTGATGTTCTTATACTGGGTGAATTATCTGTAACAATACAAACTTCATACTGTGTATTTAACAAATATGCTATTATTGAAATTTCAAACATAGGTGCTGTATCGTACATATAAATTGCAATTTTTTTCATAGCTTTACACATTCCCTTCTTTATTCATCTTTCTATCTTTCAGGCGTCCATATAATCCTACAAACCACAAAATAAAACTAACTCCTGATACTGCCAATAAAATTAAATCGTCTAAATAATTACTGTTGTGATTAATTAACTGCGTTATTGATTTCGATATAATAATATAATCAATCATAAGATTGTAAAAATAGTATATTAGCAAAAATAATATAAAAACAAAGATAATAGAATATTTTTTTATCATCAGAAGTTAAATTTTTATAATAAATACATTTATTTATTATATCATGCGCCGGATAATTTTAATAGGTTTTAGTATTAATCAGTGTTTCGTATAAAATGGTCCTTCTAATTTATTAAGAACCGTATTATGAAAAACTCCTATGATTTTGCTAAATGGACAATCTCATAGGAGTTTGCTTTTCGTTTGAAAAAAATATTATATTTATAAAACCTATCCTTTGTTCGTATTGAAAAACAAGGAGTTCCTTCTTACATTCTTTCGTCTTCTTCTACACTTTCTTCTTTAAATTTCAGTTTTTCCAATTCTTCATAATTTGCACTTATTCTGGCATTGACACGTTCCATATCTGCGCCGAGTTTCTCCAAAATATCTTGTGCATAAGAAATCGAGCCGTTGCGAAGTTCATTCCCGTCCGAAATTGCTTTTGAAACAATCTCCTTTGCTCTTTCTTCCGCTTTTTGAGTTATGACATGCTCTTGTATCATTTCTTCCGCTTTTTCATTCGCCTCTTTGATGATAGTATTTGCCTCTTCCATCGCCTCATCAATAATTCTTTGACGTTCTTGACTAATCCATTCCGCTTGTTTTAAATCATCCGGAAGTCCGATACGAATATCCCTTATGTAAGACAATGCCATATCTTTGTCGATAGATACCTTGTTGCTGAACAATGTCTTGGAGCTTTCCTCAATCAAATCTTCCAATTCTTTCAAAATATCCAATACTTCCATATCATATCCTCCCTCATACAGTACATTTACTAAATATAGCTTATTTCAATCCTTGATGCTTTTGTCAAAATTATTTTTTGAAATGCATTTCTATGTTCCGTTCCATGCTTTTTACGCAATCATAGGAGCACTTCTATGGGACGTATAAACCCTGTTTTCCTCTTCCGAAACATATCTCCGAAAAGAAAACTTCTACTGTCCTTCTTTTAATTTTTCCGTCAACTTTTTATATGCCAACGGCGGTATTAAATCACTGACGCAACCGCCAAAGCCTGCAACTTCTTTTACCAAACTCGAACTTAAATACGCATAACTCGGATTTGTCATCAAAAAAATCGTATCCGCCTTTGGATAAAGTTTTTTGTTCATCTGTGCCATTTGGATTTCATACTCATAGTCGGAGATAGCACGAAGTCCTCTTATAATAATTTCCATATTATTTTGCCGACAATAATCCGCCAACAATCCGGAAAAACATATTACCTCAACATTTTTCAAATGTTTTACCGCATCTTCAATCAGCTCTTTTCGTTCTTCAAAGCTGAATAATCCGTGTTTTTGTCTGTTGACCAGAATGGCTACCGTCAAATGTTTTGTCATGCCGGCGGCTCTTTCAATAACATCAATGTGTCCGTTTGTAATCGGATCAAAACTTCCCGGATAAATTGCTCTATTCATACCGTCTCACTTTCTGTTATTTTTTGAGATTTCATCTGATATACGGATACTTTCGATTTGCCATAACAACGTTCTCTGTGCTTTATCAGATGTTTTGTCTCCTCAGCGGTATCAAAGCCTCGGTCGGTTTCCAAAATAACAATGCACCGGTTCGAACACACATTATTTTCATCAATCTGCTCCAACACTTTTTGTACCATCTCTCCCGCATATGGAGGGTCTACAAATATTATATCAAATTTATTTCCGTTTTTGTTGCTTTTTGCCAAAAAACTTGCATAATCTTCACAAAAAACATCTACTTTGTCTTCCATTCTGCAAGCTTTGACATTCTCTTTAATCAGTTGTACGGATTTTTTATTGTTATCAACAGTGCTTGCTCGCTTAGCTCCTCTTGAAACCGCCTCCAAAGACATTGCACCCGTACCGCCGAACAAATCAAGCACCTTGGAATTGGGCACATCAAATGCAATCATATTGAAAATTGCCTCCCTGACTCTGTCCAAGGTCGGTCTGATGCTTTCGTCCTCCGGTGTATTTAATCTCTTCCCTCTTAAATTTCCCGCAATAATTCTCATACTTCCTCCGCTAAAATCGCTGTTTTCCTCTCAGTTCATAGCCAAATCTCTCATTTTTCGTTCCATTGTCTCTTCAATTTTATTGTCCAAGATAAGTCGTTCTATTTTATCAAGTTTTATTTTTTCATTCAAGATATCTTCCACATCTTTTTTTGCGGAAAACATCACTTTTTGATGTTTTGTAAAATCCGCCAATTTCAATTCCGGCAAACCATGCTGTCTAAGCCCCAATACCTCTCCGGGCCCTCGAATCTCCAAATCTTTCTCCGCTATCAAAAAACCGTCTTCTGTCGATGACATCACCTGCATTCTCTGAAGTAATATTTCATCATATCCTTTGTATAGCAAGAAACAATAAGACTGTTCGCTTCCTCTGCCGACACGTCCTCTAAGCTGGTGTAACTGCGAAAGTCCAAATCTCTGTGCATCTTCGATAATCATTACCGTTGCATTCGGAACGTTAATGCCGACTTCAATTACGGTAGTCGAAACCAAAACATCAATCTCTCTTTGTTCATACCGCCTCATAATCTCTGTTTTTTCCGAAGCTTTCATCTTTCCATGAAGTAATCCTATGCTGTAATCCTTCAACATTCCCGTCTTTAGACTTTCATACAGTTCTTCCGCCGATTTCAAATCTAAGGCTTCACTCTCCGAGACAAGAGGACAAACGATATACACCTGTCTTCCTTTGGCAAGTTCTTGCAAACAATGCTGATATGCCATATTCTTTTTTCGATATTCCATCGTTTTGGTAACAATACGCTTTCTTCCCTTCGGCAATTCATCAATGATAGAAACGTCCAAATCTCCTTGTAACACTAAAGTAAGAGTTCTTGGAATAGGAGTTGCGGTCATAACCAAAATATGCGGAGAAATTTCATAGACATTAGATAAGCGGTTTCTTTGTTTTACCCCGAAACGGTGCTGCTCATCCGTAATGGCAAGTGCCAATTTTTTGAAACAAACACCATCTTGCAGGAGTGCATGCGTTCCGATAACGAGATGATACTCCCCTTCTTCGATTGCCTGATAAATTTCTTCCTTCTTCTTTTTGGAAACACTCCCCGATAAAAAAGTTATTTTCATCTGTGTATCCGCAAAAATTTTTTTCGCTCCTTCATAATGTTGTTTTGCAAGCACTTCTGTCGGTGCCATCATAACGCTTTGATATCCGTTCAAATACGCCAAATAACAACCATACCACGCAATAATCGTCTTTCCGCTGCCGACATCTCCCTGTATCAAGCGCTGCATCGGTGTATCTTTTTGCATATCTTGCTCCAGATCACACAACACTCTTTTTTGTGCATCGGTCAATTCAAACGGCAGGGACGAAATCCACTCCTGCATCTGTTTTTTTTCAAAAAGCGGAAAAGCTTTTAAATGACTTCGGCTCCCCCGAATATTCTGCAAATTTAGTTGCAACATAAAAAACTCCTCATAAATCATACGATATCGAGCACTCTTTAATGCGGAAATATCTTTTGCAAAGTGAATATTACGCAGGGCAAAATCAAGCGGTGCCAATTTTCTTCCCTCAAGCAATCTTTTCGGAAGATAATCCATAATATCGTTGAGTTCTTCCAAAGCATACGCAACCGCCTTAATCACATCCTGATTTCCAATTCCTTTTACCAATGGATAGATTGGATAAATCCTAGACATCAAAGAATTTTTTCCGTATTCTTCTATTTCGGGAGACGAAAATTGAATCCTTCCTCTCGTTTTTTGACACGTTCCATAAAATTGAATGTTTGTACCGATAGGGTATCTTTTTTCGATATAGGGATTATTGAATATGGTAAGAACCGCCTCTTTTGTAAGAGAACGAACAATCAACTTCGTCACCGTCATTTTGGGTTTGATACGATTTGTCTGTACTGCAACAACAATTCCCGAAGAAAAAAAACTCCCTTCTTCCGAAATTTGTTCCAAACTTCGATAAGTCTTTCGGTCTTCATAACGAAAAGGAAAATAAAACAGCAAGTCCTCAACGGTCTTCACACCCATTTTTTCAAACAACTTTGCCTTTTTTTCTCCGATCCCCTTAATCGTTTGAATATTATCTGCCAATACCACACTATCCCTCCCTTCGTCAAAAGCAACTATACACAATACTACGTTTTGCTACCCTTCTCCATTTTTACTATTCTCCAATTAATACAAAACACGATTTTAAAATAATAGATGGAATGTACAATCATGAAAAATAAAATCTAATAGCATTAGAAAAAATGGTTTTTATTATAACATTAATCCGTAATTTGCATGAAATATCATATAAAAATTATTATACTATTCTCAAATAAATTAGACGTATCCTTTCAGAAAGCAAAGCCTAAACAAGTACATCCGTTTCATAAAATAGGATGGTTGTTTTTATTTGAGTGTAGAACAAGATGGTATTTCTTTTCTGCTTGCAAAAAAGCTCGAACACTCTATCTCTCATGTTCGAGCTTTTTATTTTTCGTAGTTCTTCTCACGTTATCCCTCGGATTACAAGCCTACTATTCTCCTCCCTACAAAAAATTATGCACTATTTTGGAGAAGATATAAAAGAGGATTAAGGCCAGTATGAATGCACCGGTAACAAATGCCGATTTTCGTTCAAATTCCATACGTTTTTGTTCCCGATACCTTCGTTCATAAGCGATTGCTCTTTTCTTTGCCTCACGCTCTTCTTTCTCCCGTTCTCTTCGCTTATAAATCTCTGTGATTTTTTCGAGACATTTTGCTTCAAGCGTTGCGGCATCTTTATAATCTGCGATTGTGTTTAGTCTTTTTGCAATAGCTTTGTATCCTTCTTCACTTTGCTCAATCGACATTAAATCGCAACATTCCCGATAAGTACGTTCTTTCCCCAACATCTGTGCCTTTTGCATACATTGCATGGAAAGAAAATCCGCATCTTTATAACCCAAAATTTCATCCAACATATCCGATGCGTTTTGATATGCCATCTGTTTTGCGGCAAGCATATTGTCTTCCACAGAACGCTTTGTAAGCATTTGGGCAACTTCAATACTGCCTTCCGACTTTTCGGAGCTTATTTCATCTTTTATTTCTCCAAATACTTGTACCACATTTTCATAATTATTTTCAATCGTCTTAATATAATCGCATGCTTTCACATAACGATGCTCCAAACGAAATTCTTTATTTTTTTCAACATATTCCGTAAGCAAATTTTTTAACTCGTCATTGGCAAATCTCATGGTCTTCTGAAAATTATTTGTATGTTCAAAGTCTTGTGAGGTGCAAGTCAAATCTTCTTTTCTCTTAACTTTTACATCAATCAACAGTTTGCCCAAGTATGCCTCTGCACACTCCGGATCATTGTCAAGGATTTTCTCACAATACGCATTTGCATTGCTCCAATCTCCGTCTTCCAAAAATAAGAACATACGCTTTAACAACGATGCATTATTGAACCCGCTATCCGAAAAGGTCTCCCTATGCTTTCCGCTTGGCAAATCAAATTCCGACAATTTTTTTATTCCATGAATTAAATCCTGTACAAAGCCTAATCTTGACATATCCTGTGCCTGCAAATGCGCAAACTCTTCCGGCAAATCATATGGGTTCATATCTCGGTATGCAGGTACCAAAACTTTCTTGTCTCCGTTTTTGATGAGCGAAAGATACCTCGACCACTCATTTTTGACCCATGGAGCGAAAAAATATTCCGGCTTCGTTCCGAGAACGACCATGACTTTTGCCGAATGTAAGGCTGAAAAAATATATGGTTCATAATTAATTCCGGCTTTTTTTTCAAGGGTAATTCTGGAAAGAAAAACTTTAAACCCTGCACCTTCCAATTCATGATAAATTTCGTTGGCAAGTACGGAATCCTGTGTCCGTTTTCCATTTTCATCCGTTTCTTTATAGCAGATAAAAATATCAAACGGTTCTTCTTTTTCCGAAACGGAAAAGATTTCTCTTTGAATTTGATTAATTTGTTCCGCCTCGCTTCGATACATTTGCGCCCGATACGGATCGGCATACATCATTGCCGCCTTATAATCCGTATCATCAAAAACGGAGGTAAGCTGCATACGGTTTACCGTTGGAATTCTATGTCCCGTCTTTGTATCTTCCACATATTGAATTCCGTATCGACAAAGCACCATAGACCAATAAGCCTCTGCATCCGTTTTATCTTCATTTAAGATTTGTTCATAAAGAAGCATCGCTTTATCAAATTCACTGTTGCAACGCAAATAACCGGCTCTGTCATACAGATTGGCTCGCCTCTCATCACTCAAATTCGGAAGTGTCTGTTTGGTTCCGCAACTATCACAAACTGCAATGGTTTGTCCTTCTGCAAGCTCAAGCATTCCTCCACACATTTTGCATCTAAAAATCAATACCGCCTACCTCCTCAAGCATTCGCTCCGGTTGTGTTTTTCATTATTATCGTCTTATTCTCCGTTTTTTCTGTCTCATTATAAAAACTTATCCTTTTCGTTTTGACGTCAATATAATGCTTGCCGAAACAATTTTTTGCAAAGACAAAAAATCGTTGTCTTATTTAGAGCATTTCATTAAGCAACAAGATAAAGCACTCTCAAAACGGGGTTGTTTTACTTAAATAATCTGCACTTCTTATTTCTTTCATCAAGCAGAGTTAAAAGTTCTCCTAAAACTTCACGATACTCCCCTCTTGACAGTATGATAATCGAAAATTCTTTAAATTTTTGTGAAATCTGTTCCTCCACAGAAATCAGTTCCATACAAGAGATAGGGTCACTGTATCGAATGGTTTCATATACTTTTTGGACATCTCTTTTCGCCGGTTCACCCATTACCTTATTTAACAACATTTCCGCATCAACGGATAGGTTCTTGATAAACAAAGTGTTCGTCTTCACCTTCTCTTCTGTTGAAATTGCAATATCAGCAGCAGCTTCCGCTTTCACCAAAGACACTACACTAAATCCAAAAATACAAACGGCTCCTACTGCGCCTAACCACATGGGCAAGAACGGAACAAATATACAAACGGATGCAAACAGCACCGATACAAGCAATGAAAAATAGCTGATGCTTACAAGAGGAAATTTCATGAAAATATGTTCTTTTTTATCGGAACGGAATGCATAGTATGCACAAACCAATTGACCTACAAAACCGGAAAGTGCCATGAAATAACCTGCCCAAAATCCGCCGCTAAAACGATATCCCGTAGGCACCATAAAAACAACAGCGCTGTATACAACAAGCAAAATTGCCCAAACAATGACATAAAACTTAAAAAATTTTTTCATCAGCGTATCCTCCCACTAAAATTTTTGTCCGCATTTCATGCAAAATTGTGCACCTTCCGGAATTTGCTCGCCACAATTCGGGCAAGCTGCTACAAATGAATGTCCGCAAGCTATACAAAACTTTCCTTTTGCAACCGTTTTTCCACAAGATGGACAAATCATTGTCTCTTGCGTTGCTACTTTTTCTCCACATTTAAAGCAAAATTGAGCATTTTCCGGCAAGACCGAACTGCATTTTTGACAAACCAATCCCTGTACTTCCGTTGCCGTCATTGCATTATTCACTGCGCTACCGACGACAGAACCGACAGCACCGCCGACACCTGCCATGGTTCCCAATCCTACACCCATATTGGTAAACTGACCGACCGCCTCGTTTTTTGCCACCTCGGTCGCTATATCAAATCCTCTTTCTTGTTGATACGTATAGCCCTCCTGTACACGTTTTGCAGCCAAAGCCTTTGACTCAATCAATGTTTTTTGCGCTTTTGTTTCCGCATTTATGACTTCAACTTGCTGTTGAATTTTTGCCCCTGCAACATCTGCATACTGTCTGAAATAAAGCTCTTTAAATTTTTCATAATAAACATCTCCGTCCGGTTTCACGATGGAAGTAACAAAAAATCGTTCCAAAGCAATTCCGTAATCTGAAAAATCAGGTATCAATAGTGATTTCAAATTGTCCGAAAAAGTAACCAGCTTTTCATCAATTTCAAAAATATTAATGCTTTGTTCCTTAATGACACGAGAAATATAGGTTTTTACTTTCGTCATTAAAAACGCACGGAAAAAAGAAACGAGTTTCGCCTGCCCTAAAAAATTCTCCGTACCGACAAGCTTCAAAAGAAGTTTACGCCCATCTCTAACCAGCATACTCATTTCTCCGCTCGCCCCAATGGAAATAGGAAAACCATAGGTCGGTTCAATATATTGCACTTTGGAGTCCGTCCCCCATTTTATAGACATTTGCTCTGTCTTATTGATAAAATATACTTCACAATGAAACGGCGTTTCGTCTCCGGTCGTTCTATTCAAAAATTTTCCTATTTCCGGAATATTTTGCGTCTCCAACGTATAACGCCCCGGACCGAACAAATCTAAGGCCTGTCCGTTCATAAAGAAAATAGCCTCTTGGCTCTCATGAACAATCAACTGTGTTAGACTGTTAAAATCCTCACACGGGTGTTTCCAAATGAAACTACTGTTATCTCCTTCGTATTTCAAAATTTCGGCAATTTGAGTCATAAATGTCTCCCTTCCTTTTCATTAAAAAATACATTCTTATCCGTATAAAAAACTACAAGTCTATAAAATCAATGTATGTCCAATAAAAGTTCCAAATACCTATTTTGTCTTAAACTTTCACACAATGACATACATACGATTTATCCTTTTTATACCCCTGCAAATACTGGACAAATCAGTTCACAAAACCCATGGCAAAATTAGCCTGTAACTTTTTAAACCACTTCCGCAGTTCAAATGAAAAGATTTCCTAAAATCAAAACTCCCATTTTTTAAATTATATCCAAGCAGAAATAATCTGTCAATCTAAAACACCATATCCTCAATGATTTGCAAATTCTAAAACAAATAATTGCTCAAATAAATATTAAAACTAATCCAAATTGAATTTATTTTCCTTTATTTAATTACAAAGTTGATAGTTCTTCGTTAACAGACATATGTAATTCTTCTCGTTGTTATGTTGCAACAAATAAGGATTTTCTTCTTTATTCGTTAACAGACATATGTAATTTTTCTC
>JBGZJG010000048.1:0-6299 GCA_041848665.1 Filifactor sp. | reverse complement strand
CTAATGAGACAATCAAAAGTATCACTTGTAGAGATTGGATTTGTTCAATCGTTTCATTGGGTTTTAGTCTTATATCGTGTTTTGTAATAGTATAATACTATAAGTATATCATACCCTAAAAATAAAAAATATCTGCCAAGGAATTTTTTATTTTCCTCAACAGATATCTTACTTGTTTGCTTTATAGGATATGTTCAACTTT
Organism: Filifactor sp.; assembly: GCA_041848665.1. Lineage (GTDB taxonomy): Bacteria > Bacillota > Clostridia > Peptostreptococcales > Filifactoraceae > Filifactor. Next base: position 6,097 of record JBGZJG010000048.1, on the reverse strand, counting down.
CAGTTGTATATCATTCACTTTCTCTGACTTTTTTGCTTTTGATTTTCTTCAGTCGAAAAAAATCTTCTCGTTCTTTTTCTTCAATAACTTCTTGAATATACTTAACAGCCTCTTCATAACGAGGAATTTGAATTTTTTCAAGCGCATTTGCTCTTTTTGCTGTCTTTTTAATTTCCATAGAAATTTTAAATACGGCATTTTCAATTTCCGCAAGTTCATAGATGAGGTATCGAAGATGTTTAAATTTCATAACAGCTGTATCGACTTTTTCGTTGGTACGAAAGAAACTGTAATCCGTATGCAAAAGTTCTTCTTTTTCAAAACTTACAACGGGCACTTCCAACCCCATAACGCTTCGATACAATACATCAAATCGTTCTCGCCCCGGAATTGACATGGCAATTTCATCAACATTGTTGATACCAAGCGTCATATTTACCCACTGCAAGGACAAATAAGCATCTTCAAAGCCTTCTTTTATTTGTTTTTGCAAATCGCCTGCTCTGTCTACCAATGCCATGGCTTCCCTTATCAAAACGGTGCGTTTTTTATCTAATAGCGCAAACCCTCCTCTGGAAAAAGTCAAATTATCTTTTGCCTTCATCAGGTTCGCTTTGGTTGGTGCCAACTCGTTTGCCATTTCATCACCTACTTACTGCGATAGTATTTTTCTATCATTTGCGGAGACAACCGTTCCAATTCTTCTTTCGGTAAAATGGATAGAATGTCCCAAGCAATATCCAATGTTTCTTCAATGGTACGCTTTTCATCAGAGTCTTGTGTCAAAAATTTGTCTTCAAAAGCACGTCCGAATGCAATGAATTTTTGATCCAATTCGGACAAATCATCTTCTCCGATAATTTGTGCCAAGGAACGTACTTCCTGCACTCTCGAATAAGAAGAAAATAATTGGGAAGATACTTCATCATGATCTTCTCTTGTAAATCCATCTCCGATACCATCTTTCATCAAACGAGAAAGAGATGGCAAAACATTAATCGGCGGATAGATATTTTGTTTGGACAAATCTCTCGAAAGTACAATTTGCCCTTCTGTAATATATCCGGTCAAATCGGGAATTGGATGCGTAATATCATCGTTTGGCATGGTTAAAATAGGAAGCAAGGTTACGGAGCCTTTCTTACCAAGCACCATTCCGGCACGTTCATATAACGTTGCCAAGTCACTGTATAAATATCCCGGATATCCTTTACGGCTCGGCACTTCTTCTCTTGCGGAAGACAATTCACGCAACGCTTCGGCATAGGCCGTAATATCGGTTAAGATAACCAAAACGTGCATTCCTTCTTCATACGCAAGATATTCCGCTGCCGTCAAGGCACATCTCGGTGTGGAAATACGCTCTACTGCAGGGTCATCTGCTAAATTGACATACATAACAACTCTCTCGATTACACCGGAGCCTTCAAAGGATTGTCGGAAGAAATCGGCATCATCATGTTTTATTCCCATTGCTCCGAACACAATTGCAAAATTGGACTCTTCTCCTCTTACAGAGGCTTGTCGAACAATTTGTGCGGCAAGTTCATTATGTGCCATCCCGTTCCCGGAAAAAATCGGCAATTTTTGTCCTCTAATTAAAGTCATCAAGCAGTCAATTGCAGAAATTCCCGTTTCCAAATAATCTCTCGGATAAGAACGTGCAACCGGATTCATCGGTCTGCCGTTTACATTGTAACGCTTGGAAGAATAAATTGGTCCGATATTATCCACACTTTGTCCCAAACCATTGAAACGTCTGCCCAAAATATCTGCCGACAAAGGAATTTCAAGCGGTTTCCCCGTAAAATTTACTGCAACGTTATTCGTAGATACTCCTTGTGTTCCTTGAAATACTTGTGCAATTACTTTATCTTCCTGTACGGCAACAACTTTTCCGTTTCTCTTTTTTCCATCTTCCAAAGTAATGTTTAGTATTTCCCCGTAAGCTGCATTTTTAACACCCTCTAATACAATCAAATCTCCTTTGACTCGGTCAAGGCGTAAATATTCTCTATCGCTCATTTACTTTACACCCCTTCTCTTCTTGTATCGTTTGATTAAATCGTCATAGTAACGATCAATCGTGTATACCAAATCGTCAATTTTGCTCAAATCGCTATTGGGTATCGTATATTTCATTTTAATCACTTCTTCAAATAATTGCGAGTTTCTAATTTCACTCTGCGGAATTCCTTCCTCCAAAGCATCTTTTGCACGCATATTCAAATAGTCAATGGTTTTTAGCATCAAATATTGCTTTTTCAGCGGTACGAAAGTATCATCCGCATGCATTGCATTTTGCTGTAAAAAACCTCGCTTAATTACCTTTGCAATTTCCAAGGTAATACGTTGATCGTCCGGAAGGACATCTTCTCCTACCAACTGTACGATTGCATTTAGTTTTTCTTCTTCGTGCAACACCAATAACATTCTCTCACGAACGTTCATCAAATCTTCCGCAACTTCTTGTGCATAAAAATCCTGTAACACCTTCACATAACCGCTATAACTCGTTAAATATCCGATTGCCGGATAATGGCGTGCATAAGCAAGTTTTCTATCAAGTGCCAAAAATGCATTTACAAAACGTTTGGTGTTTTCCGTTACCGGCTCGGAGAAATCTCCTCCCGGCGGAGAAACCGCACCGATAATTGTGACAGAGCCTTCTTCTCCATCAAGTGTCGTGACATAACCGGCTCTTTCATAAAATTGTGCCAATCTCGATGGAAGATAGGCCGGATAACCTTCTTCCGCAGGCATCTCTTCCAAACGTCCGGAAATCTCACGAAGTGCCTCTGCCCAACGAGAAGTGGAATCTGCCATAATTGCTACGTGATATCCCATATCACGATAGTATTCCGCCATGGTAATTCCTGTATAAATACTTGCCTCTCTTGCCGCAACCGGCATATTGGATGTGTTGGCAATCAAAATAGTACGATCCATCAAAGGTTTTCCGCTCTTCGGGTCAATCAATTTCGGAAAATCTTCCAAAACTTCGGTCATTTCATTTCCACGCTCTCCACAACCGATGTATACGATAATATCCGCATCAGACCACTTTGCAAGCTGATGCTGTGTCATTGTCTTTCCTGTACCGAACCCACCGGGAAGAGCTGCCGTTCCACCTTTTGCAATCGGAAAGAAAATATCTAAAACACGTTGTCCTGTAATCAAAAGCTCTTGAATGGGTCTTCTTTCTCTTACCGGTCTCGGTGTACGAACCGGCCATTTTTGATATAGCTTTAACTCTTTATTCCCTCTATCGGTAGATACAATTGCTACAACTTCTTCAATGTTATATTGTCCCGATGGTTTTACTTCGTGAACTTCCCCTCTCATTCCTTGCGGGATCATCAATTTATGACAAATCAGTTCCGTCTCTTGAACCGTAGCATAAACTTGCCCTTCTTCCACAAAGGCCCCTTCTTGAATCAGCGTCTCAACATCCCAAATTTTTTCCATATCCAAGGTAATCAATCCGATTCCTTCTGCGATGAACTCGCCGGAAATTTCTTGAATACGTTCCAAAGGACGTTCAATTCCATCAAAGATATTTCCAATCATTCCGGGACCCAAGGTCAAAGAAAGCGGGCGATCCGTAGGCGTAACTTTTTCTCCGGCTCTTAACCCTTCCGTTTCTTCATATACTTGAATGGTACCCAAGTCGCCTTCCAAGGAAATGACTTCCCCCAAAAGTTTTTTCTCTCCGACCATGACCATTTCTCGAACTTCAAAATCCTTCATTCCCGTAGCTTGTACAACAGGGCCGTTGACAGACATGGTTCTCGCCTGCATTTTATCCATTAAAATCCGCCCCTTCTTTCACATAGTCGCTTAAATATTGTCCAATCGGCTCTCTCATTGTTTCCATTGTTCTCGCAATTGTTTTATTGATACGAATATCATCTTCTTCCACTTCTAAGATAAATCCGCCAATATCATGAATTTTACCTTCTTTAATAACAATATCTTTATATCCCTTTTCAGAAGCCACTTCCTGAAACTCTTTTTTGATTGCATCAAAATTTGAGGGACAAATATATACGTTCAAAACTTTGTCTTTTGAAATATCATTGCTTGCCAAGGTTTGTCGAAAAACCTTAGCGATAAAAACAGGATACTCTTCTCCCAAAACAAAATCACGTGCTTTTTGTTCTACCTTTTGAATTAAATCGTGAATAAACAATTCATTCTTACGCAGATAATTTCGTTTTTCCTCCTGTTTAATGGTAGAAATCCGCTCGGATTTTTGACGATCAATCCGTCTTAATGACGCTCGTTTTTCTCTATCAAGTGCAGATTCGATGCGAGATTTTTCCTCTTCCAAAAAGCTTTGGATTTCCGCTTGTTTTTGTTCGTATTCGTCGCTGATTTCCTTATCTACTTTTCCGTTTACCAATTCATCAAATTGTTTTAGCTTTTCCTCTAAAGTTATCATCTCATGCCCTCCTTTCTATAATTTTATTCCTACTGACTCATTAATATATTGTGTAATATAATTGTCCGGTCTTTTTTGTCCATGTCTGTCCGGTATTTCCACAACCAAAGGCATTCTGCGATACATACGAATATCCATCAATTCATCTTTTGCCATTTCAAAAACTGCCTCCGTCACAATCAAAATTCCAAATTCCTTATGCTCCAAAACATAGTCCAGTGCATTTTGAATTTGTTCCTTGTTTTGTGCCAATATGGACTCCACACCTGCCAGACGCATTCCGACAAGACTGTCGTTATTATCCGATATGAGTATGGTTCTCACAATATCACTTCCTAAATTTGACCTAAAATCATAATCGAAACAATTAGTCCGTAAATCGCAATCCCTTCTGCAAGACCAACGAAAATCAAAGTTTTACCAAGAATTTTTTCATCTTCGGATACAGCGCCCAAAGCTGCGGAACCTGCCGCACCTACTGCATAACCTGCTCCGATGGTTGCCATTCCCGTTGCCAAAGCTGCCCCGATAAATGCCATACCCGCATTCGGATTTTGTGCGGATTCACCTACCGCATAAACAATTTTCGGCATCATCATAGCGATGGAAGAACCTGCCAAAGGTGCAAACAAAGCTACATTTGCCAAAAATGCTTTTTTCAAACTTTCTTGTTTTCCGCCTTTTAAATACATACGAACGCCGACTCCAATGGTCGCCATTACAAAAAACACCATAACTGCTAAAATATAGTTCATTAGATTTCCCCCTCTTGTCCAATAAATGTTACGGGAACAAAAGCACGTCCGTCCCCTTTAAAATATTTTCCGAATAATTCATAGTATTCCAAACGAAGTCCTTGAATAAGAACAATCAGTCCTTCCAAGCCAATAACAATGACGTTTCCTAAAATCATGATGAAAATTCCGATTGCTTTGTTATCCATCATATTCGCCATAGTTGTAAACGCCAAAAATAAACCGACGTGGTTCAATGCAAATGCACCGACACGAATAAAAGAAATCGTATTGGAAAGAAAACTCAAAATGGTTTCAATCAGGTTGAAACCTCCCTCGATATAGTAAGAAGATTTTCCTTCTTCATAATCCGGTTTTTTTCCATTCATCAATGCGTATAACGGTACTCGAAGTAAAATCATAGCCAACGATACAATCGCAACAACCGCCAATACCATCGATGGAATTTTATAATCTTTCAGAACGGTTTGCAGCATTGCTATCAAAAAGGAAATGTAGAAGATCAATCCCGCAAGTCCGTGATTTCCAAAAATCATTTCATCTTTTTTTCCGTCTATACAAAGATTCCACATGGACATTCCAAAGCTGACCAACAGTAATATAATCCCAAATGCGATGGCACTGTATAACACAAAATTAATATTGTGCATCGGTCTTACGACAAGGGCGGGTATGATTTCTTCATTCCCGAACACACTTCCGTAACAAAAACCGAAAATCGTTGAACTCAAACCAATGCGTTTCAAAATTTCTCCATACGGAGAAGGATTTTTTCGTGTCATTAAAAATCCTAATAACACAAAGATCACACCTTGCCCAACGTCTCCAAACATTGCTCCAAACAAAATCAAATAGGTCACACCCAAGAACAAAGTCGGGTCAATCTCCTTGTAGTTCG
>JBGZJG010000047.1:0-4981 GCA_041848665.1 Filifactor sp. | reverse complement strand
TACAACTCATCAGCACAAAAGAGCACTCGCGTTGACCTCCCGTAAATTTTTACGTATGCTTTTTGGTCTGCTGGACAAAAGCCAACTCTACTCTCCGGACAAGAGTAGGTAATCAATAGCGCATACCGAACTTATGTTCCCCTTGCCTATGGGATACATAAGGTCTATTAAGGTTACCCTTTTTTACCCAAATCCTTTTCAAATAGTTCTTGACATATCACCAAATTGCTTATCGAAAATATGACAACACAACATTTTTTATTTGCGCTGCCGATACCGCAAGCAGAAGAAAGAGGATCACGTGCATTCCTCTCATTTTATGCTTTGACGAGCTGTTTTCCTCGTTTATCGCACTAATTAGAAAATGTAATCCTATATCGCTTAATCTCCATGCTCCTCCGAGCAAGATCAGGGTTAGTACCGCGTCGATCACACTGGCTAGACCAAGTTTCATCTCTACCTCCTTAAAAATCTTGCCATGCTTCTCGCTAAATTACCGGCATAATACGCTTTACTCATCAATCCGCCACCTTCTCCGCCAATTCTCACCATTAACTCTTGCATAAGTTTCGGCGTACTTAGCGAAGCACCAAGCGATGCAATCGCCCAAATCGGTTCCCCTTTAAAGAGCAAGGCAGTTCCGAATTTTAATAAAATAAGCTGTACCAAGACAGTATAAAAACTATGAAAAAATTTTCTAATGTAATTTTTAAAAAGCTCCTCATCACTGTCTAAAATGCCAATACAACTCCAGCTCACTCCGGTTTTTAGTATCAGTACTTCTAAGCCTCTACGAACGAACTGGATATATAATAAAATATACATAATCACAAACGCAGCGCCTGTAACAATCCACATAAGACCAGCACCGGATTTCAAAAACGAAACCACAGCTTCTGCAAAACTTACCGACCTTACCCCCACCACAGCATCTATTGCCTTATCAATGATATCCATTGCGATCTCCGATCCCCACTCATAAAAAGCAGGGAACGAAATCGCAATGACAAGGGCCTTAACAAATCTTGTCCCAAGAGCAAGAGGAGATGCGTCCGGATCTCCTTCCGTTTGCAGGATATATTGCGAAAGCCCTTTTGTCAAAAATTTAATTAGAATCAGCAAATATCCAGTGTAAAGCATATATCTGGAAAGGGACGCCAGGCCGGTTGCTCCAAGGCGTTTTGCCAAATGCTCATCGGCATGAAAAACAAGATCGGCTACCGAAGTATAAGGATTATTAAAAAACTCTACCGCTGATTCCATCCCTCCCTGAAGCATTTCCACTAGTAACTCTAACATCTCTCCTCCTACGGTCTTGTTGGCGGATTAAACATCTCTTTTAATTTTTCTACAATTAAAGGAATCAGAGTGTCTTTAAACGCCCAATACAGTGCTCCAAGGATTAAACCTCCAATCACTATTCCCATGATAATTTTAATGATGGTATCCGAGTACATCGCCCCATCTTCGGCTTTCATTTTTCCTTTCATCTCTTCTTTTTTCTCCTCGCACCAAAGCATAGCCGTAAAAAACTGCTTTAGCATCCAAGCATTTAATTTTCTCATTGTTATTTTCCTCTCTTTCTTATACCATATAGGAAATCAGCAGCATTGCCGTTTCCTCTATTTTTTTGTTTGGCATGACATATCCTAAAAAGATATTAATGATGGTGGAAGAACCAAGTGCAATTAGCAGGCCCTTTAATAAAAGCTTGACTTTTTGATTTGTCTGCTTTTCTTCTTGCTCATTGGAATTGTTTTGATTGGTAATTCCGATATATGCCAAAATTAGCGCCGCTAACACTCCCGACACAATCTGAATCGCTGTCGTAGCATCTTTGATCATTCGAATAAATCCTTTAAAAATAAAATGTTCCGTGATTTTATTGGTCGCAAATACCGGAACACTTGTGAGAAAAAGGCAATAAAAAAAGGCAAACAGCCCTATCATTTTCTCTTTCCACTTTTTTCTGTTTTTTTTCATTGTAACCTCCCTTACATTGGTAATTCTTGCCCAGAAACCCAGTTATCTTTATATTTGTTTCCGGTAACTTCTTGGGTCGTTGCTTTTTTCACTGTTTTCCAAATGTCCCAAAGTAATATGACGCTTGGAATCTCCTCCTTTCTACTCCAGTTTCTGACCAATGTTACTTTTTCATTATAGTCTTTATCTCCAAGACCATAAATATCGTTAAACGCCCACTGACTAATGTCGGGACTGTACGACACAAACGATCTCCCCCTCCCTGGCGATACAATAAAGTAGGGTCTGTCTATCAGAGTAAGTTCTTCCGGCTTTAATAATTCTCTACCCGTTAGATTGGCCGATTGCGTATTTCCACTAAGATTGGAATAACGATCAAAGGATCTTGATTTTGAGTAACTATAAATTGTATAGGTTCCAAGTCTTTGGCTAAATTCTTTTTTAGTTGCGTCATCGTTAGAGTTTAGGTAAACCCAGATGTCACAGTTGTCTTTAATAATCGCTCCAATTTCTTTTCCGTACTTTTCTTCCAACTGCATAAAACTCTGCAAAATCAAAAGAAATAAAAAGCCACGCCCCGCACCGGCGGTTAGCATGGACAAAATCTCACCGACCTTGGCAAAGTTTCCAAACTCATCTAAGATCATATGCCATTTGACCGGAAGTCTTCCGCCATGCTCTGATGCCACTTTTATGCCTGCTTGATAGAACATAGCAACAAATAAGGTTGCTACAGGATGATAGGTTTTCTTTTCATCCGGTAAAATCAAATAGATAATGGTTTTCTTTTCAAACAGATCATCAATGTCAATGGTCGTTTCTCTTGTCATTTCATAAATAAGGGGATTTGTAAATAGCCTTAAGGTAGTAAGGGCTGCCGTATAAAAGCTTCCTGCTGTTCGTCTTGGCGCAACCTTACTGATTCCAAACAGCGCCTTGCTCGGATGATCTTCCGGCAAACTATTTGCGTATTTTTTTAGTTTCGTTGTTCCTTTGTCATCAATGACTTCCGGCATTTCTGATAGAAAGTAATAGACATTGGTAAGGTTTTGAAACTTCCTGTTTTCCCCTACTTGATTATCATACGCAACCGCCATAATACTCCCCGCAATCACAGATGCTTCTCCATCTGTCCATATCCGCTCACCTTTCGGCTCTCCGACCAGCTGTGCTACCAAATCCCAACATAGATTGATTGCTTCCGGAACATTATCCTCATCCAGCGCATTGATAACCGGCTGAAGAAAATTGTATTTCATACTTTTTGTCGGCTCACGAAAATCAATCGGTATCGTTTGATAGCCTAAGCGTCTTGCCGCCTTACTGGTATAAATATAATTTTCTGTTTTTACATCTACAACTAATATGTTTATCCCTGCCAACAGATCCATCATGATTGTTTGGAAAATTAAAAATCGGTTCTTTCCTGATCTTGTCGGTCCGTTGACAAGCATATGCCGATCCTCATTCATCACCTGTACACATTCTATATGTTCTTTCTTTTTCCAATTTAAAATCGTTCCGGACTTTGACGGCGCAAACAAAGAAAAACTCCCCTGCATCTTATATTTTTCGTATCTTTTTTCTCTTTCCGTATCCTCGGCTTCCCACTTAGCAATCAAAGCATTTTTTTCTTCGTTTAATAGACTAAATTCCTTCCGAAGTTCTTCTTTTTCTTTCCCGCGATTTCGTTTAATTGCCTCTTTTCGTCTTGCCGTCCAATCTTTGATGATTGCTGCTTTTTCTTCTAAGGCAGTATTATCTTCTCTGCCAGCTTTTCTTAGCCAGTCAATCTCCTTTCCGAGCGTTTGGGTCACAAATAGTTTCTCCCTTTCGGCTTCGGTTAAAAATCTTGCCGATCCATGTTCGTTACTGCCGGATGCTTTTGGAATTTTTATCTTGCCCGCTATGGTTTGCATGGACACCCCGTAACTCCCTTGCCGCCGAAACCACATCAACAAAAGACTACCACCAACTAGAAGCAAATAAAATTACATGACTTCTTTGGGTGGGAGCTTAAATACTTCCGATAGTGGCAGCAAATAACGTATCCCCCTCCCCCGAAATATCCCATCCAGCACCAGTACCACATAATACAGAATACTTAAATAAATCAGTGCCGCAATCCCACACAGAATCATTTTTCTTTTATGTTCCCTAACCCATTCCTTTTTTTCATCAATTGTTTGTTTCATCCGTTCGATCACAGTTCCACTCCTTTCTCTTTCAAATAATCTCTTAACGCTTGTCCCTCCAGCTTTCCTTTTTTCGGCGCTTTCTCATCTTCCGTAACCTCATTTTCTTCTAAGCTCTGCAAAAACCATACGCCATTTAAGTATAGTGCAAATTGTTCCTCCATTGCTTTCTTTCCCTCTCGTTCCCTATTTTGAGCAAAGCATTCTTCCAAATATTCCGCTGTTAATCGTTTCCAAAGTTTTGTACTTTCAAAGCGTAAGTCATCTCCCTTTGTAAAAAGCAATACATTTTCGCCTTTTTTTCGCCCAGAAGAAAGTAAAATTTTTCTTTCTTCTCCTGTTACCGTCTCATCTTTTAGCTCATACCCTAACATCGACAATTTCTCCTCAAAATCACTTCGATCATAGCTACAATATAACGTACTTCTAATATCCTGATAAATCGCTGCCTTTTCCTCTCGAAACCGGTTTCCTAAAAAAATATTTTCTAGTTTTTCTTTCGTAAAGTGCTTCGATAAATTGGTCGAGCTAAACAAATATCCCTCCTCCGTTTCCAGCAAAACCAATTTATCTTCCTGCTTTATGATTTCTTCTTTTGGCGGTAGCACGATGTCCCCTCTTTCCTTTCCCGCTAAAAATCGTTCTACTGCTGCTTTGTCAAAATAGCTTTCCCGTTCTGCCGTTTCCATTTCTACTTTTTCATTTACTCCTTTTTCCGCTCGCTTATCTGGCTTTTTATCTACCCAAAACTGCATTTTAAGATGTACTCGCCCGGTTTGTTCATCCAGTCGCACCCCCGGAAC
>JBGZJG010000046.1:0-31689 GCA_041848665.1 Filifactor sp. | reverse complement strand
GCCTTGGAAATAGTTGGAAAATTTTCGGAAAGCTTAGTGTAGATAATATCTGCAGTAGGATGAGAATCATTTTTTAGTAGATATTCCAACACTTTTATTCTTTGATAAGAGACTTTAATATTATAATTTTCCAACATTTTTATAATTTGTTTTGTTGAGACATCCATTTGAATTAGCCTCTCATTTTAGAATGATTATAAAATTATTATAATTATAAAATTCGAATATGTCAATATAAAAACAAAAAATTTTAAATTTAAACAATCAAAGAATAAAAAGTTACTTATTAAGAAAGGGGAATATCATTTTTCAAAGGCTGGAAAAATTGTTAAAATATAATGGAGATCGGAGAGGTCAATAAAAAGAAAAAATGGAACAAAGCATTTGTCTTTTGTAAAATGTAAGGTAGCATTTGAAATAGGATTTTGTATAAGAAATCAAAGAGAACAGCGGTAGAGTATGTATTGTGTGAAGAACCATGGCTTGTATGCAGCAAGAAGTTAGGCAAAACCAAATGGAGTGTGATACAATAAGAAATAGTACGAAGCATTGATTAAAGTTATAATAAAATTTACTACTTTTAACGCTATTCTATTTTCTTTTTCATAATGATATACAATATCTATATTTTAAAATAGTGTTTCGTATAAAGGAACAGGAGGAGGAGTTTCATGGAAATTTTGGTATGTGTAAAGCAAGTACCTGCGGGAAAAACGTTCGAGTTCGATGTGGCAACCAAAAAGCTTGTCCGAGAAGGAGTAAACGGTATCATCAATCCTTCGGATACTTATGCGTTGGAAGCGGCATTGAAACTCAAGGATACTTTGGGGGCAAGAGTTACCGTTGTAAGTATGGGGCCGTTTTCTGCGGTAAATATGCTACAAAGATGCATTGCCTATGGTGCGGACCGAGCATTTTTGGCAAATGATGAAGCTTTTGCAGGCTCAGATACGCTTGCAACCGGATATGTTTTGAGTAAATTAATTCAGAAGACGGGAAAATACGATATCATTTTGTGCGGGAGTAAAAGTACGGATGGAGATACTGCACAGATAGGACCGCAGATAGCGGAACGTTTGGAAATTCCGGAGATTAGTTTTGCATATTTGTTCAAACCCAACAACACTTCTGTACTTGCAATGAGAGAAGGAGTAGGTGTCAATGAAAAAGTTTCTTGTCCTATGCCCGTACTTTTGACGATAAGCTCAAAGGCAAGTCCTTTGCGAAAAATGGTAGGAAATGAAAAAGAATTGATGAAACTTGCACAGGTAACCGTATATCATGCACAAGATTTGGAAGTGGATATGAAATGTTGTGGAAAAAATGGCTCTCCGACACAAGTGGAATCAATTTTTCAACCGCCCGTAGAAAAATCGGGACTTATGATAGAAGAAGGAACTGCCGAAAAAAACGTATGTAAATTGATGGACATTTTGAAGGAAAAACATTTGATAGGCTGGAGGGAATAAAGGATGAACTATAAAGATATTTGGGTAGTTGCAGAAACACAAAACGGTTTTCTTCTTCCGCAAACCTTGGAGCTTATGAACAAAGGCAAGGAGCTTGCTTGCAGTATAGCACAAAACTTATGTGTCGTATTAATCGGGGAAGAGAACAAAGAAAATGAAGAACTGTTGCGAAAATATGATGCGGATACAATCATCAGCATAGAGCATCGGGAATACAAACACTATGAAACAAAAAATTATACGAATATTTTGGCCGTTTTGATAGAAAAATATAAACCGTTGGTTGTGATGATAAGTGCAAGCAATAACGGAAGAACATTAGGAGCAAGATTGTCTGCCCGCAAAAACTTGGGATTGATTGCGGGGTGTTGTGATATGGCGTTTAAAGAGGATAAGAAGACCTTAGTTTGTTTAGTACCCATTTCAGATGGAAACCGCATTTCAAATATTGTGTGCAAAACATTACCTCAACTTGTTACAGTGGAGAACGGTATTTTTATGCGAATACGGCCGACCGAAAAAAAATCGGACCATATCATTCGAGAGAACATAGCACCGAGCGAAGAAATCAAGGCAACCCTTCATAAGGTGATAGGAGAAGTGACAAATTCCAAAAAAAATTTGGAAACGGCAGAGATTGTTGTCGGAATTGGAATGGGCATACAGAACAAACAAAATCTTCCGTTGATAGAAGAGTTTGCAAAAGAGATAGGTGCGGCGGTAGGAGTCAGCAAACCGCTTGTGGATGAAGGATGGGTAAGCGAAACGTTTCAAGTTGGAATTAACGGAAAGAAAGTTGCACCGGACATTTACTTTGCAATCGGAATTTCCGGTTCGTTGAATCACATTATCGGAATGGAAAAATCCAAACTGATTATTGCCATCAATGACAGAGCGACAGCACCGATATTTCAATACGCAGATTATGGTATTGTAGGCGACTTGTTCGAGATTATTCCAATGTTACAACAAGAGTTTAAAAAGATAAAAAAATGAATGAATATCGGACTTCTTGAGAAAAGGAGCCGATATTTTTTTTGAAAAAAATTGATATGAGTACATTTCACAACAAAACACACTTGCGATATTTTATAAAATAATATAAAATAAAAACAAAAATATTTTGCAAATTTTTCAACATTTATACAAAAATAACAGAAAAAAGAATGAAAAAGAATTTGAGAAAGAAATAGGTTCGATAAAGGGAAAATGGAAATGCGTGTACGGATATACGCAAGTTTGATTAACGTTTCGTGTCAAATCGGAACAATTAGGAAAAGTATATGAAAACAGTATTTTGTATAAAAAAACAAAACGAAATTTTTATAAAAAGAGTTGCATTATCATAAAAACAGGGAGGAGTTTTTGTGAAGATACAAAAGATAGAATTGATATCGAAGATTGCTTACAGCGGACTTCTCCAAAAAGGGATGGAGATGGAACAGCACCTTATCCTCCTGCGTGATGGAGAGGTACGTTTTGCAAGTTACGATTTTGGCGGACGAGAGAAGAAAAAGACCGTAGATAGACAGCAACAATTCAACGAATGGGAAAGTACAAACCAGATATTGGAATTGTTTGAGAAGTATTTTGATGAAAAGAGGATGGCAAGACGCCCCAGAAAAAAAGGAAATTGGACACTCTCTATTACATTGGAAAATGGGAAAAAGAAAAATATTTCGTCGATACAAAATGAGGTCGTAGAAGTAGACGGAATAAATTTGTCTGAATTTTTGAGAGGGAAATTACCGATTTATCGCTTGGTTGCATTTGACGGGAATGCAGGAGCCTTTGGAGAGGAGGACGTTGTTAATTTTGAGATTTCAAGTATGAATACGCACCTCATGCGATTTTCCGAGTATCAAAATCTGAAGACGGATGTGCAAAAACTTCGCATCGAAAATTCTCAATTATTGACCGAACGAGATGAATTGATGGTTCGGATTTTACCCGACTTGCGTATGCAATATGTATTGGAATTCGGAGATTTGGAATATCAGGTCTATCAAGTGCAATGTAGTGCCTCAAAATTGGAAAAGAAATTAGCTTTAATCGAGAAAAAGGCACAGGAGAAGGAAAAAATATCCATTGTGGAGATTGATAAACTTTTGGAAGAAGAATTTGCCGAGTATCAGAACGAATTGCATCAAGAAATTGATGAGATGAGACGGGCGATGAAGGAATACCGAAACGAACAACCAACCCAAAAAGAGCTGAAGGAATTGAATAAGCTGTATCGCCAAATTATGCAGGAGGTTCATCCGGATTTGCAGCAAGAGAGTAAAAAACAGAAATCCGAGACATTTGAGAAAACAGTGGCAGCTTATGAAAATGCAGATATGAATACCCTGCGACAAATAGAGGAAACTTTGAAAAAAACAGAGCCGCCTGAAGAAGGACAAGAAGAGATGATTGTCTTTTTAGTAAAGGAAAGAGAACGGCTCCAAATGTTGGCACAAGAACTTAGAGAGAGCATGGAAGATTTGAAATCTCAATTTCCCTATACAGAAAAAGAATTGTTGGAAAATAGGGAGAAATGCAAGGAATACAAATTTTGGCTTGAAGAAATTGCAGGCGAATATCAAAAATCCATTGTCGATTATTCAGAGAAGATACAGAAATTCATGGAAGAAACGTAAATGCTCATGCATAAAAATGACCGCTCATCAATAAGCGGTCATTTGGATTTTTAAATAAAAGTGATAGAATTGCTTTTTTATACCGACACATGATATAACAATGGATATTCGTCATGTCGTATAAGTGCCGTTTTTTACCGTTTAGTTTGTGGATAAATCAAGTTTTAGTAGGCCTACTGTCCTTAAATAAAAACAGCCATTTTGTTTTAGAAACAATATTTCTATACACATACTATTTGGAAACAGAGCCATTCTTCTGTTTGCTTTTAGCCTTCGTCATAAAAATTTTTGCTTTCCTCAAAAGCCTTTGTTTCGACAAAGCTGTCGATATCATTAATCACTTTTCGATAGTAATTAAAGATATGTTTTTCCGCCGATTTGGGGAAATAATTTGAGATCGAAGAATTATCCGCTTTTTTCAGTTTTTCCAAAAGATTGTTTTTTTGGAGCAGTACATATAAGTTAGCGGTAAAATCTCCGTAGTCGTTTAAACCGAATAAAATACCGTTGCTGCCGTCTCGGATTAAATCGACATTTCCTTTTGCCTCCGAAGCGAGGACAGGAAGGTTCATTTCCAATGCGTGTACAATTCCGAAAGGAATACCTTCAATCAAAGAAGGAGAAATATACAAATCGCTTAGGGCATACAATTCCGAGGGGTCTTCTTTTTCCAAAAAGAGAATATTTTTGGATACATTTTCTTTTTCCGCTAAGGATTTCATCTCATTTAAGGTACTTCCGCTTCCGTTAAAAATCATTTTGAAGTGTGGAAAGTGATTGATAATCGGTAGGATATTTTCGATGAGGAACCGATGATTTTTATCCTCCTCAAACAGATTGTCGTAAAATGCTACAAAGTGTTCGGGGGTTAATTGATATTGCTTGCGCAAAGCAACTTTGTCTATGGAAGAAATCTTTTCTCGAATAGACGGAACACCTAAGCCGTAAAGTTTTACCAACTTATCTTGAGAAAAATGATATTTTTCTGCGATAGAGACATCCGTATCATTACAGACAATCAGCAAATCCGTAGTTTTTCCGGCTCGCTTTTGGCGGTCAAATGATTTGCGCTCCGCCTGTCCCTCCGGATTTTCGTAAAAAGGGTATTCCGAAACCAAATGAAACATTTTCGGACGTTGAAATTTGCGAAAAGCGGAACGTCCCGACATGCGTATGAAATAACCCGGAATATCCTCGTAAGAGATAACCGCAGTATATTTTTCGTCTATGAGTAAGTCTTGTAGTTGTTTGATTAATTTGCGTTCCTTGTTAAACCCTGTTTTTTCAAAAAAGTCAAAGTCAATGATTTGATCGACATAGGGAACGTTGATACCGGTGTCTTTCCCTAAAAGATGAACGGTGTAGCCGTTTCGATGAAAAAACTCCAGGTGATTGAGCAACTTCTCGTTCATATCGGTAATGGTAGAACCCGCAAATAATACTTTTTTCATAAAAGTCCTCTTTTCTTGCCTGTTTTTAAAATTTATTTTTTATTATAATATAAATCCTAAAAATATTCAAGCAAGGAAGGATTTGGAGAAATTTATCCGTTGTAGAGATACAATTGATCGATATACATAAAGATAGAATAAAGATTCGTATTTATGGTATAATGATATATCACATTAGATTGTTATAAATACAGGAAGTTGTTGAAGAAATGGAAATTTTTCGGAGGATAGTATGCTGTTTAACAGTGGAATTTTCTTGTTTTGGTTTTTACCGATTACCATTTTAATATATTATGCTGTGCCTTCGCGAGTATGGAAGAATTTTTGGTTGTTTGGCATGAGCTTATTTTTTTATGCTTGGGGCGAGCCTTTGTTTGTGTTTGTGATGCTTTTTTCCATCTTGTTCAATTATGCAATGGGTTATCTTGTTAATCGAATAAGCGGCTACAAGCATTTGCAAAAATGTACTTTGGTATTCATGGTATTTGTGAATTTATCGGTTTTTTTTGTATTTAAATATTTGGATTTTATGATTGCAAACATGAATGCAGTCTTTGGTACAGAAATACCGCCGAAACATATTGCACTTCCGATTGGTATTTCATTTTTTACCTTTCAGGCAATGTCTTATGTACTTGATGTGTATCGCAATCCCGAAAAAAATCCCGTTCAAAAAAATCCGTTTCATGTCGGACTTTACATAACACTTTTCCCGCAGTTGATTGCAGGACCGATTGTTCGTTATGAAACGGTAGCGAATGAAATTAAGAATAGAAAGGAAAATCGGACGGATTTTTCGCAGGGATTATTTCGTTTTGCAATCGGATTTTGCAAAAAAGTTTTGATTGCAAATAATATGGCAATTATTGCAGATTTGGCATTTGGTGTAACACCTAAGGATTTGGGTTGGAGTTTTGCTTGGCTTGGAGCGATTTGTTACACGTTTCAAATTTATTATGATTTTTCGGGATATTCGGATATGGCAATCGGATTGGGTAAGGTATTTGGATTTCATTTTTTGGAGAATTTTCGTTATCCATATTGTGCATCTTCAATTACGGATTTCTGGAGAAGATGGCATATTTCTTTGAGCACATGGTTTCGAGATTATGTTTATATTCCGCTTGGAGGAAGTCGTAACGGAAATGGGAAAATGTTCCGCAATTTATTTTTGGTTTGGGTTTTAACAGGAATTTGGCATGGTGCAAGCTGGAATTTTGTTTTGTGGGGGCTGTATTACTTCTGTTTTTTGGCGATGGAAAAATTTATATTAAAAAAAGATTTTTTGCAGAATATGGAGAAACGTTTTTGGAGCAGGCTGTATGTTTTTTTGATTGTTCTTGTAGGTTGGGTTTTGTTTCGGGCGGAAAATCTGCCATATGCAGTCGCTTATATCAAAGAGATGTTTTCTTTTACAAGTAAGGGAATTGTAGAAGGAAGAACTTTATTTTATGTAAAAGAGTATGTACTTTTTTTTGTTGCGGCATTGATTTTTTCCACACCGCTATTTTCGTTGGCAGAGCAAAAAACAGAAGGTACAAATGCGATTGTGCAATCTGTATACCATGCGCTTGTGTTGTTAACTCTTATGGGGGTATTTTATATAGCGGTAATTTATATCGTGAAAGGTAGTTATAATCCGTTTATTTATTTTAATTTTTGATCATTCGGCAAGCAGATTTAGGATTGCCGTGTACTTTTCAACGAAGTGTTTTGTATCAAACAAATAAAGAATAAAAAGGGGAGAAAAAAGAAGGAAAGAAGGAGATTGGATTGAAGAACAGCAAAAAAACGCATTTGCCTGTAATGGGAGTGGGACCGATTTATGTGGGGATAATTATAGCTGTGACGATTGTCGGCATAATTTTTTCCGAATATCATCGAATTTTTGTTGTGGAAGTCGGAGTTTTGCAAAGACCGTTTTTTGTGATGGGAATACTTATGATTTGTCTGGGGATTTTGATATGGTGCAAGGCGGTTTTTCAGGCAAAGATAGATATCGGAATAAAAACCAATAAACTTGTTACAAAAGGGATTTATGCGTTTGTGCGAAATCCGATTTATTCCGCATTTTTAATGGTATGTACGGGCATGATATGGATGGCAAATAATTTGGTATTGTGGATATTACCTGTTCTATATTGGATTTTTATGACAATTCTTATGAAGTGTACGGAAGAAAAGTGGTTGCGAAATTTATACGCAGAGGAATATGAACATTATTGTAAGAAGGTAAATCGTTGTATTCCATGGTTTCCTAAAAGAGAAACAGGAAGGAAAGAAGGCGAGAGAAAAGATGTGTAAAGAAACACGAACAAAGCGAAAAAATTTTATAAAATGTTTGAGAGACAGTATTTTTTCTATGTGTTTTGTTGTTTTTTTGCTATACTATCTTTTTTACAACGGAGTGTTTTTTCCATCTGAGTTTGCAGAAAAGGTGCAAGGTGTTTTGAAACAAGATACAACGGTTCGCTCTAAAAATGCCGAACTCAAATCTGCCATAGCGGAGCAGGAGCAGTGGTACAATAATCATTTTTATCAGCGTATGAATTTGGTGGAGGAATACGGAAGGCTTCAACTTGTCATGAAACGTTGCATTGTGGATGATGCGGATAGAGATAGGACTGTTATTAAAGGAAAGCAAAAAATGCTATATTATGTCATTCCCAGACCGGTAGAGGTGCAGGAATATGTTGATGCTTTTTCCGATTTATCGAAATTTGCAGAACAACAAGGTGTTTTTTTTGCCTATGTGCAGGCTCCGTATAAGCATTTGAGAAATTCCGAGGTGTTTCCCAAACAGGTTGGAGATTATGGAGTTGTTTTGGCAGAGGAGTTTCCGGAAGAATTAAGAAAACAAAACATTCCTGTTTTGGATTTAAATGCAGTTGCCGTACAGGAAGGAAAAAAAGAAGAAGAAAAATTTTTTAAGACCGATACACATTGGACAATACCTTTTTCATTTTGGGGGTATCAAAAAACAGCACAATTTTTGCAGGCGCAAGGTCTTGATTTGCAAAATTATGATGTCACAAGTAAGGAAGAGAATTATCGAGTGAAGATGTGGGAGCGTTGTTATATCGGCTCACATGGAAAACGGGTCGGAACGTGCTACTATGATTTTCAAGATGATTTTTCTGTTTTGCTCCCTACTTTTGAAACGGAATTGGAATATACGAAGTTCAACCGTAAAGGAGAAAAAATCAAAACACGTAAGGGAAGTTTTGAAGATGCTTTTTTGTTTTACGGTTATTTGAATGGAGAGGATAAATTTCAAGACAAGTATATTGTATATATGGATTGGGGTGCTTCAGAAGATATTATTGTCAATCATAAAGTGAAAAACGGAAAGAAACTTTTGATTATCAAAGATTCTTTCGGTATGCCGGTGTCCGGTTTTTTGAGTTTGAATTTTGCAGAAACGAGGATGCTCGATATTCGCAAAGAAAATAAACCGCAGAGCGTGAAGGAGTATATAAAGCAATATCAACCGGATGTTGTACTGTTTCTTGCGTCGCCGACTTCCATGTATTACAGTCCGGAAATGTTTCGAATGGAAGAATAGAGGAACTGTGAAATTTGTGATAAACTGTAAATAGAAAGTAAATGTTTTTTATCAAAATGCTGTAATAACAGAGAAACTTTTTGTGGGGGATTTATAACGATGGAAAACATAGTTTTTTTGGGTATTATGATGTTATGTGGAATAATATTTACAGGAATAGGAATATTTGCTTGGAGAAGGGAAAAGCCGATGTGGTTTTGGTCAGGCACAACAGTTCAAGAAATGGAAATTAAAAATATTCCTGCATATAACAGAGCGAACGGGATTATGTGGATTGTGTACTCAATTCCGTTTTGGATTAGTGCGGTAACAGGTTCGCACTTTGAAGGTGTTTCAAAGGCTCTTGTTGTAGCAGCGTGTACAATTGGAATACCGATTCTTATTGTTTCTTATCAAAAGATATATCGAAAATATAAGCGATAGGGATTGTGATAAACTATAAAAACGATTTGTCAAATTGTCGGCTTGATAATTTATGAAGAAAGAAAAATAGAGCAGGTGGAGGGAAATCATGAAACAAATTAAGGTATTCAGTGTATTTGGGACAAGACCGGAGGCAATTAAGATGGCGCCTTTGGTAAAAGAATTGCAAAAAAGAGAAGAAATTGATGTAAGAGTTTTGGTAACGGCACAACACAGGGAGATGCTGGATTCCGTTTTGCAATTATTCGATATTCAACCGGATTTTGATTTGAATATTATGAAACATGGACAGACGATTACCGATATTACGTCACGAGTGTTGTATGGGGCAAAAGAAATTTTTGAGCAAGAAAAACCGGATTTGGTTTTGGTACATGGAGATACGACAACAACTTTTGCGGCGGCATTGGCGGCATTTTATGAAAAAGTTCCGGTAGGGCATGTAGAGGCGGGACTTAGAACCGGTAATATGTATTCCCCATATCCAGAGGAGATGAACCGCAAATTGACCGGTTCTTTGGCGACCTATCATTTTTCGCCGACAATGATGAACCGAGAAAACTTGTTGAAAGAAAATATTGACAATAAAAACATTTTGATTACCGGAAACACAGTCATTGATGCTCTGCTTTCCGTAACAAACAAACCCTATCAATTTGATTTGGAAGAAATTAATCAAATTCAAGATGCCCAAAAATTAGTGCTTTTGACTTGTCACAGACGTGAAAATTGGGGCGAACCGATGGAAAATATTTTTTCCGCTGTCTCCGAATTGACAAAAAAACATGAAGATATCGTTGTCGTGTTTCCAATGCACAAAAATCCATTGGTGCGAGAATTGGCAAAAAAACATATGGGAGAAAACGACAGAATTTTGCTCATTGAGCCTTTGGACTATGAACCATTTGCAAATTTGATGAAAAAAGCTTATTTGATTTTGACCGATTCGGGCGGAATACAAGAAGAAGCGCCGGGACTTGGGAAACCGGTATTAGTCCTGCGTACAGAGACGGAACGACCCGAAGCGGTACAAGCCGGAACCGTAAAGATTGCAGGTGTGGAAAAAGAAGGAGTTCTTCGATTGGCAGATGAACTTTTATCGGATAAGACGGCATATGATACAATGGCACAGGCTGTAAATCCATATGGAGACGGAAAAGCGTCTGCGAAAATAGCGGATTTTATCGTCCGAAATGCAAAACGAATTAGCAAATTAGAAAAAATGTAAAGATGCAATTTTGCGGGGGGCGCTTGGGTCATCTCAAGTATAACTTAGAAAATCCATCGAATAGATTAGTTGCTATTATTCTGAAATTAATTCTCCCTATGCTTGCAATAGGTGGAGAAATTAACACCTGCAAAACAGAAAATAAGGATATTGTTCCTAAAACAACAGAGTTATTTTTAGAAAACGGTATTAATTTGTATCTATTATAATATGAATTTGATTTTGATAAATGAGAGTAAATCCCTTGACAAACTTATAAAATTATTTATATACTGGGGATGTATTTAATTATTTATTATAAAGGAGGATTTTATGCACAAACATTTAAAAAAATTCAGTTTCATGGCAGCGGTTGTATTATTTGCAGCACAAATAACCAATGTTGCTTTTGCCGATGATATCTCGAACCATTGGGCACAAAAAGCGATTGGAGAACTACATCAACAAGGCTTGATATCCGGATATGAAGACAACAGCTTTAAACCGGATGATTACATGACAAGAGCAGAGTATGTAAGCGTAGTGAATAAAGTGATGAAGTTTACAGATGAAAAAGAAATTTCATTTTCCGATGTGAAAGATGGAGATTGGTATAAAAATGCGATAGCAGTTGCAGTAGCAAATGGATATTGCAGTGGATATGAAGATGCTACCTTTAGACCTAATGCAAAAATTACAAGAGCGGAAGCTTCGGTAATGTTATCCAAAGCTTTAGGACTAACCGAAGCGATTGAAGATTTCAAGTTCAGTGATGCATCTGAAATTCCAAGTTGGGCAAAAATGGAAATCAATCGTTTGGTCGGAGCGAAATATATTTCGGGGTATCCGGACAGCTCGTTTAAGGCACAAAATAATATTTCCAGAGCGGAAGCATTTGCCATGTTGCATCGGGTTGTTCAAAAGAACGAAGTAATAGAATATTTGGAAATAAATAAAGATGGAGAAGTCGTAAAAGATAAGGAAATAAAAGGGGACCTTGTTATTAATAAAAGTGTTGGAGAAGGGCATGTAACGGTTGAAAATACAAAAATTCATTCCAACCTTATCATAAGAGGCGGAGGAAGAAATTCTGTTTATCTTAAAAATGTTGAAATTGATGGAAAGATTATAGTAGAAAAAGAAGGCATGAGACTTCAGTTACAAGAAGATACCACAGTAAAAGATGTTGAAACAAAAGCTTCATGTATTCTTTCGGGTGAACATTTTACAGGTAAAGTAGAGAACCTAATCGTTGCAGACACTTTTCAGTCAAAAAACTCGGTTGAAGTGAAACTTCCTTTAGAAAACATCAATGTAAAAAAGACTGCAAGTCTTGTTGTTGAAGGTAACGTACAAAAGATAAATGTTGCAAAAGAAGCCGCCAATTCCAAAATTGATATAAAGAAGAAGGCGGAAATAAACACGATTGCTATAAATGCAAAGGTGAGTATTACCGGAGAAGGAACTGTAAAAACCATCCGATTAAATGGGGTAAGTGCAGACATTTCCGAAACCATTAAATCGAATACACAGATTATAGAAGAAAAGAAAGAAGACTCAAATTCTTCTTCAGGAGGAGGCTCCGGCAGTTCTTCCGCAAAGAAAATAGAGGTAACAGAAATTAAAATTAACGGAGAAAAGGATTTTTCCGAAGAAGCTCAAGAAAAGACATTCACCGTAGAGTATACTCCTGTCGGTGCTTATCACAAAGGCGTCGAATGGAAGATAACAGAAGGGCAAGAATATATTAACATAAAAACACAGGATACTCATTCTGTAACGCTACAAGCAAAAGACAATGGAAATTATACCCTGCAAGCCGTTCTTAGAGGAAAATCAGAAGTAAAAGCTGAAATTTCAGGGCAGGTTACGGGACAAGTTGTAACATTGGAAGACGGTAGTGTTACAGGAGCAACAGTCGGAGATAAAAAAATAACAGGTGTTGCAAGACAAAAAGCATATTATTTAAAAAGCGGAATCGAGTTCTATTCCGTAAAGAAAGATGGAATGATTGAAAAACAAAGCTCGGAAGAGGAAGCGATAACTAAATCGGAAAAATTAGAGGCTGATGAAATTACCGTATTGGATAATGAAAAAGCCTATTTGCTTCGAGAAGTAACGAAAGAAGTGCTTCTAAATGTTAATAGCAAGGGACTTGAAATGGAAGTTAAGGCATTTTTAGCTAAATATCAAGGAGAATATGCTATAGGTACGAAAAATGTTGACCTTGTTGAAAAAGAATATGGTGAGATTGAAAAAAAAGTCAATGAATTTATTCGGGAAATTCAAGGTATTCCGTCCTTAGAAAAGATTTGGACAGGGTATCAAGATAAACTGAAAACATTGAAAGCAAAAATAGAAGAGGAAAAGGAAACGAGGCAAACAGCCATAAAAGAAATAAAAGCTTTATTGGAACAAATTACCGGAAAATTTGATGCTAAGAAGGCTCATGAGTTAGTAGTGGATATTGGAGGGAAATTAGATTACTTATCCGATGAGGCACAGCAAGAGTTTCATGATTTAGATAAATACAAAGACTTAAAAAAGGACGTTGATTTGTTTGAAAAGGTGGCTAATTTTACTTTTGCATTACAACCGGATGGAATGTTAAACGTACAGCCCGGAAAAGGTGAATTGACAGAAGATGTTTTTGTTGTATTAAAATTGAAAAAAGGTGATGTGGAAGTTAATAATTTCAGCAAAGAAATCAACTTAAAAGATACAAGTACTTTTAACGAGCTTCTTCTCGGAATGAGAAACGAAGGAGCGGGAACATACCGTGTAATAGCAGAATACAAAGCTGATACATTCCGTTATGTAGATGTAAAACCAAGCGAAGTAGAAGGTACGGTTGAAATTAAAGAAATTGAAAATACGTTGCAGATGCTTGAATTAGATGAGAACTTAGAACCAAAAAGTGGGGGAAGTGCGAATGTTTCTTTCAACAAAGAAACCGGAGAAATAACTTGGGATGAAGTGGAGAATGCGACAAGCTATGATGTTTGGGTAGAGGTTACACAGAATTCAAGAGAAGGCGTTTGGGGTAAATATTATTTGGTTCAGGAGGGAAATGAATTTGAGAATATTCAAAATGAATTTGAAAGCTCGGAACTGATTCCGATAGAGGAGAGTAATGGTAAATTTTACCAAAGCGACTTTGATAAAAAACAGACTGTTTCTGAACGAATACATGCCGGGATAGGGCTAACGGAAAGAAAAATAAATTTCAGTGAGATTATACCGGTGCAAGGTACTAGTTTTTCCTTTCATAGCGGAATTGAGGATGATGAAGATTATTATTTGACTGTTTATATTATACCGAGAAACCAAGGAAGCATTTATATAACCAAGGACTATGGCAATTTAACTGCTTATAATACCAGACTTGTTCAATTTGCAGCACAGGTAAAAATTGAGCAGGTAAAGTGGAGTTTGTTCAAACAATATCTTCC
Organism: Filifactor sp.; assembly: GCA_041848665.1. Classification (GTDB taxonomy): domain Bacteria; phylum Bacillota; class Clostridia; order Peptostreptococcales; family Filifactoraceae; genus Filifactor. Next base: position 17,483 of record JBGZJG010000046.1, on the reverse strand, counting down.
GGCTTGGAAAAATAGCTAAAAAATATTTTATTGCCGGAAATTATGAGTAAAGCGGCTTTATAAAGACCGGACGTGGAAATAGGAGATCAAAAAATTGAAAGGGTAAGATAACATCTTCTATTTAAGCATTTTAGATTATATCATAACAAATATTATCTGCAATGCGGAAGAGTATGGTTTTCTTTCAATCTTTTGTCGAAAAAGACTGGGGAATTGCAAAGCAGTGCTTTTATTAACTATACCGGAAATTTTAGAGCGAGAAACTGAATTTGCATTAAGAAATTAAGTGAAAACAAAAACAATTGTGCATTTATTTGCATAAGTATACAATAGCCGGAGGGTTTTAAAATCCATCGGCTATTTGTACTATGACAAGAATGTGCCGTGAGGGAGAAATCTGGTTTGGTTGAAAGGAGAATTGTTATGAAAACAGCAATTATTTATTATTCTAAACATCATGGAAACACGAAAAAACTTCTGGATGCACTTGAGGAAGTTAAGGCAATGGATTTGATTGATGTCTGCAACGTACAGAAACAAGATTTATCGAACTATGATATGATTGGTTTTGCATCGGGCATTTATTATGGAAGATTTCAATCGGGTATATTGAAGTTTGCGGAAGAAAATCTCCCACATGGAAAAAAAGTCTTTTTTATCTATACATGCGGAGCAAAACGGAAGGGCTATATAGATGCCATCCGGAAAATTGCAGAGATTAAAAAGGCGGAAATTCTTGGCGAATATGCTTGTCTGGGATGGGATACCTTCGGACCGTTTCAATTAATTGGAGGAATTGCAAAAGGACATCCGAATGAAAAAGATATAAGAGAAGGAATTGCATTTTTTGAAAATCTTCTTTCGATGTGGCAGGACTAAATTCCTATGAGGATATAAAAAGATAGATTGTAAGAGACACTAAACGGAGGATTTAGTGTTTTTTGTTTTTATAGAAAGAAGATTAGATGGAACAAAAATGAGTGTTTTGGAAATATATGTGAAAAAAGAAAAATCATAAACAATAATTGACATATGTTAAAAAAGGGAGTAGGATAATAATTGACATATGTTGATTAAAAGGAGGTATAGTATGCCGAGACCGAAAAAGTGCAGAAAAGTTGGTTGTCTTCCCGCGGTTAAGGGAATGAGACCAATGGGAATCCCAACAAAAGATTGTGGGGAGCCGATTGTTATGACGGTTGATGAGTACGAAACGATAAGACTCATGGATTTCGAGGATTTAACACAAGCGCAGTGTGCCGAGAAAATGGAAGTTGCAAGAACTACTGTAACGGCAATCTATATCAGAGCACGCAAAAAAATAGCACGAGCTTTGGTTGAGGCACGATTACTGATGGTTGAGGGTGGAGAATTTATTCTTTGCCATAGAGAACGTTGTTGTAAAAGAGAATTACAACATATGGAACAAAAAGAGGAGGATAAAATGAAGATTGCGGTAACTTATGAAAACGGAAATGTATTTGGACATTTTGGACATACAGAGGCATTTAAATTGTATGATGTGGAAAATAAAGAAATTGTAAAAAGTGAAGTAGTTGACACACAAGGAAACGGACATGGAGGCTTGGTCGGTTTTTTGAAAGACAGAGGAGTTGACACTTTGATTTGCGGAGGATTGGGCGCAGGTGCAAAAAATGCGTTGTTACAGGCCGGAATTGTTTTTTATGGCGGTGTAAACGGAAATGTAGATGACGCAGTTACAAGTTTTTTGAAGGGAGAATTGAATTACAATCCGAATGAAGAATGCAATCATCATCACCATGGAGAAGAAGATGGACACCATTATACATGCGGACATGGCCATCAACATACCTGTGCTCATCATTAAATGTAAAAAATACTGCTTTCGAGATGAAAAAATCTTTATATGTAACAAAATGTTACAAGGATAATATCTTCCTATATCATATAAATATGTTGAATTATATGCTGCGGGAAAGAAAAGATGTATTCGGTTGTAAAGGAGAGGATACAAATTTTGAAGAAGAAGAAAACTATGCAAAAGCAGCTAACTTTATGGGTTGGTATTATATTGTTGGTATGTAATTTAGTTTTAATTGGATTGCTTAATTATGCAATGTCTTTGGCTTTGGAGAGTGAGATTATTCCCATAGGAGATCTACAAATAGAAATATATCCTATAGATGATTTTAGCACTAAGTTAATGGTGTATAGTTGTATTTTTGCCACTTTGACAACGGGTTTAGGTACGTTAAGCACATATATTTTCTTAGGTAGATACCTGTCTCCACTTAAGAAATTGTCAAAGCACATGGATAGTATGGACAAACAGAATTTAAGCGAGTCTGTGGAACTTTCTTCTCGTGCAATTGAGATCAGTAGTTTAATAGATTCGTTCAATCATATGATGAAAAAAATCAGGAAATCTTTTGAGATGCAAAGAGCGTTTTCCTCGTATGTAGCCCATGAATTAAAAACGCCTCTTGCAATACTTCAAACTAAGATGGAAGTGTTTTATAAGAAGGAATACAAAAAGGAGGAAGTTGACAAATTATTAGATATGATATCTATTCAAGTAAATAAGCTAAATAATATTATCAGTAGAATTTTGGAATTAGCTCATATTGAAAGAATAGAATTAAGGGAGGATGTACCGATTGATATTTTACTGGAAGATTTACTCGTGGATTTTGAGGAAGCAGCTCTTCGTGAAGGTATAAAGTTGGAGTTTGATGCCTTGGTTTCAAGTGATAATGTAGAAAATAACCAAAAATTTAATGTCATAGGAAATTATACGCTTTTGTATCAAGCTTTTTTTAATCTGGTAGATAATGCCATAAAGTATAGCTATAAGGATACAAGTGTAAAGGTGATTGTGGAAAGTAATAAAGATAATATTTGTATAAAAATATTTGATGAAGGAATGGGAATTAACGAAAAAGATAAAGAATATATTTTTGAGCCATTTTTTAGAGGAGAAGATTTTGAAAAATTGAAAAAAGATGGTATTGGGATAGGACTTTCTTTTTCTAAAAAGGTATTTGAGCATCATGGTGCAACAATGACAGTGAAAGAAAATATGCCCAATGGAACGATTATGGAAATATATTTTGAAAGGTATGAGAAAATTTATGAAAATATTACTTGTAGAAGATGAAATGGAATTATTAGAGTCTATATCAGAAGGTTTGCGTACACTTGGATATTATGTGGATATGGCATCTTGTGGCAAAGAAGCTTTAGACTATATTTTTGTTGAGGAGTACGATTTGTATATCCTTGATTTGAATCTTCCTGATATGTCCGGTTTTGAAGTTTTGAAATATTTAAATAAGGAAAGAAGAAATGCAAAAACACTAATATTAACAGCAAATTCAAATATAGAATCAAAAGTGGAAGGTTTTGAGCTTGGAGCCAGTGATTATTTGACAAAGCCATTTCATTTTGAAGAGTTGGAAATGAGAGTAAAGGCACTTTTGAGAAGAGATTTTCAATTGAAAGATATAAAAATAATTTGTGGAGAACTTGAATTTGATACGAGAACAAGAATTCTTTATGTTAAAGGAGAAGAGGTGAAATTGACCAAAAAAGAAACGGCGATTGTAGAATATTTGATGTTCCACAAGGAGAGAATTGTGACAGTGGAAGATTTGCTGGCCCATGCTTGGGACAGTGAAGTGGATTATTTCAGTAATTCCATCAGAGTGCATTTGGCGTCACTCAGAAAGAAAATAAAACAAGTTTTGGGTTATAATCCAATTATAAACAAAATCGGAGAAGGCTACTTTTTAAAAAAGTAGTTTTCTTTTTTTCTTAACATAGATTTAACATGGTAGATGATAAAATTAGGTTAACTTAAAAAGATGGAGGTTATGTATTATGAGTAAAAAATCTATGTTAAAGAGGGTATCTGCGTTTTGTTTGATGGGTGCCGTGGTATTTGGTTTGGCAGCGTGTGGTGAGAAAGCCGATACTGCTGTTTCTACTAAAAATTCGCCTGCAGTTGGTGAAACCAGTGGAAAAAGTATTGGAGAATTTGAAACAACAACTTTAGAAAAAAAACAAATCACACAAGATGTACTTAAAGAAAATGATTTGACTATGGTTAATGTTTTTTCATCAACTTGCAACCCTTGTATGGGAGAGTTGCCACATTTAGCTGAGCTGTCTAATGAATACAAAGACAAGAAGGTAGGAATATTGGCGGTTAATATTGATACAGATTCTTCAGGAAATCCTGATGAGAATTCAAGAAATGCCGTATTACAAGTTTTAGGTAAAAGCGAAAGCAATATGAAAGTTATTTTTTGGGATAAAAATTTAATGAATATGCTTTCTGAAAAAACACTTGCATTACCTTATACATTCTTTGTGGACAAAAATGGAAATATTGTTGGGAATGAATATTTTGGTTCTCGTTCCAAAGAAGACTGGATAGAAGTAATTGATAAGGAATTTGCCGGCATTGCTTCTGAAAAATAAAATAGGGGTGGGGGATATGAAAAATCAGAATTTAATACCATCTTGTCTTTTTTTTATGGGTGTATCTTTTGTTTTATTTGGTGTACTTGTAAAACATGAAAATCTTGTGGTTTTAAATAAGGCTATTAGAATTTGTATGGAATGTATTGGGATTGGATAGGGGAATTTATGAGAGAGAAAGAGACGTTTAATTTTTTTAGACACAAAATTCAAACTTTAGCTACTTTTATTACAAATGGGAATGTAGCGGGCTATATATCCGGAAAAATCTATAAAGGTAATTTAAAAAATGCTTGTGTTCCGGGACTTAATTGTTATTCTTGCGTGGGAGCTTTAGGCTCATGTCCCATAGGCTCCATGCAAGCGGTAATAGGTAGAAATGGAGGAAGATTTCCTTTTTATGTATTAGGTATTTTGCTGCTTATTGGGAGTTTACTTGGAAGGTTTGTATGTGGTTGGTTGTGTCCATTTGGTTTTTTTCAAGATCTTTTGCATAAAATTCCTGTTCCGAAAAAGATAAGAACATTGCCAAAAGAAAAAATTCTTGTGAAATTCAAGTACTTAATTTTGCTTGTATTTGTAATTATACTTCCGATGTATTTGGTAAATGATGTAGGAAACGGGAATCCATATTTTTGTAAATTGATATGTCCTGCAGGAACCTTGGAGGGTGGAATACCTTTGGTATTATTAAATAAAGCTATGAGGGGATCAATTGGATTTCTGTTTGTATGGAAGAATATCATATTAATTACTACAATTCTTTTATCAATTATGATTTACAGACCATTTTGTAAACTGATATGTCCTTTAGGAGCTATCTATTCTCTGTTTAACAAGGTTTCATTTTATAGATACCAAGTTAATTCTGACAAATGTATAAATTGTGGCAAATGTGCGAAAGTTTGTATGATGAATGTAGATCCTGTGAAAGATGCCAATGATTTGGAATGCATTCGTTGTGGTAATTGCAGAAAAGCTTGTCCTAAAGGAGCAATAGAACTTTTGATAGCTAATAAAAAAGTTGAGAAAAAAGAATGTTTAGAAAATACGATTTTGTAAGAAAGAGAAAATAATATATCGCCCTCAATTGTTAAACTGTTAATTGACATTGGAGGCATCTATATATAGAAACAAGATAAGGTGGTTTGCGGAATATCAAGGCGTATGTGAAAACAAAAGATAGTCATCAAGTAAATGAAAGTGAAAAACGGAACGAATACTATATTTTTGGAACCGAGAAACAAGTCGTGAAAAATATAAATCAGAACTTGTTGACGCTTAAACAACCAATTTATATCGATTTTTCATTCGTTTGACTGGTTAAAAAACTTCGTAAATTGTTTTTTGCTTTCATAAATAGATTTGATATTAATAAATAGTGTGTGAAAGAAGCGAGTTTAATTATTTTACAAGGTTCTTTGGGGTATTTGCTTTACTTTCATTACATCAGGAATGCGTTTTCAGATACGCCATAATTTCAATTCAAAACCACAATATTATTTTGTAAAACGGCATATTCGTTCATGTATTGCTTTCTTCATGTGTATGTTTTATTGATTTGAGAATAGCGTAAAAATGATATTTAGGAAGAGGTGTGATAATATTGGATATCATTAAAAGTAAGAGTTTCATAAAAAATCCATATTCATATATAATGATATTTTTAATAATAGCTCAATTGATACTTTTTGGTTCGGAAATTTTTAGTCTTGTTTATGAGAACAGTGTTTTAAGTATTTTACCTAACAATAAATTTATGGCAAACTTAGTTGAACTTTCGAGTTTTATATTTATAACTCTGCTTGTTCTATTTTTTGCGATAAAAATCATGAAGCTATCTTGGAATGATTTAGGATTTAAAAAAGAGTCTGCTCTGAAAGAATTTTTGAAAGGGTGGGTATTTGGAGCAATTATTTTAATAAGCTGTGTGGCTTTTATGATAATGGTCCGTGTAGTTAAAATTGATAGAGTTACATTTCATTTTAAACTTATTTTACAATTTATTCCTTTAGTTGTTGTTTGGGCAATACAAGGAAATGCAGAAGAAGCCCTTACAAGAGGTTTTTTGTTTGTAGGTATTGCACGTAAAGTAAATATTTTAGCGGCGATATTTATTTCCGCCATATTCTTTAGTGTGATGCATTTAGGAAATGAAGGAATTGCAGCGCTTCCTTTGATTGACTTATTCGTATTTGGTGTTTTTGCAGCACTTGTTATGTTAAAAACAAAAAACATATGGTTGGTAAGTGGATTTCATGCTGCGTGGAACTGTTTTCAAGGAAATGTTTTTGCCTTTCCGGTCAGTGGAACGGATGTAGGAAATGCATTTATATATGTTACAACACATGGTCCAACTTGGTTATCAGGAGGTAAGTTTGGTGTTGAGGGGAGCGTGGTGAGTATATTAATACAAGTTATAATTGTGGCATGGCTTAGTTATGATTTGTTTGTAAAAAGAAAAATAAATATTATGAATAAATTTGATATAAATGAATTTACTGCAGATGATTATGAAAAAACACAGATCAATGTGCACTGAATTAGTAAAAAGATTGTCGAGGCTGATGGAATTGAATATTTCAAAAAGAGAAAAAGAAAGATTGGATTATTTAAAATGTTGGGATATATTGATTATTACAGTAATAATGTTTGGATTTTTTATATGGTCTTCACTATTATCATTTTATGATTCATCCAGCATGAACGTGACTCAGCTATCTGATTTTACAAGTGGTATAAATTGGAACTCCATAGCTATGGAGTTAGGATTACTAAGTATAACTTTTTTATATTTGTATTTCAGGAGGTTTCATTTTTCTCAATGGAAAATAAAAATAAATTTAAAATCTATTCTGAAGGGTGTTGTTTTATTTTTAGGAGTAGCATTGATTTTTGATCTGTATTTTATGTTGATATATAGCATTTTTCCATATCCCAATATAGATAATTCCATTTTTTATGATAGCCAAACAACAAACTCATTTTTTGTCAGGCTATATAGTATAGATTTGTCTCTTGTATTTTTTTCTATCTTAAACGGATTCTATGAAGAAATATTCTTCTTAGGAATTTGTTTAAGTATTGAACCCGATAAAAGAGTATATTACTTTATTTATTCTTTATTAATACGGTATTCATTCCATACCTATCAAGGAAATATGTCAGCAATAGCTATCGGTCTTTTATTAGGAGGAATTTATTATTTTTTATACACAAGCTCGAAAGAAAAAAATTTATTTCCATTCTTTTTATCACATGCAATAGCGGATATGTTCGGATTAGGAATTATAAGTTATTTTTTCTAAAAAATTTTATTGCATTTATGTAAAAAAGGAGGAAAATTTAAGGCATCGTGCCTTAAGTTATCATTATGAAGAAATTTATAAAATAGCAGCTATTTATATGGTTATTATGGCAATTGGAATGTTTGTATGCAGACATTTTTATAATATCCCTTATGTAGACGAACAATTCATAAATGTACTTTTGCCGTTTGTGATTGTTCTTACACCGTTTTCGGCAATAAATTATATAAAACATAACGAAAAGACAATAGAAAGTGGTAAATCTAAGTATAAGTTGTTTATGATTTTATTTGTCCCACTACTCTTAATATCGTTATTTACTATAGTCTAAAAATTTGATTTTTCTTATTTGTTTATTATAATTTTATTTGGGAATTTTTTAGTAGGATTAAATGAGGAGTTGATATATAGAGGAATAGTTTTTACAAATAAAAGGATTCCGAAAAGGAACATTTGTGTCTGCAGTGACTTTTTCTCTATTACATATGCTGTCAATATTTTGGCAGGACTTTCATTTTCACAAATATTTTTACAATTGACAAATACATTTTTTATGAGTTTGTTTTTTGCTGTTAGTTACAGATATACAAAAAATATGGTTGATTATTATTTTTCATGCATTATGGGACTACGTTTTACTTAGTGAAATTATCGAAATATATCCTACGTTGGAGATGGTATTCGTTGGTTTTGTGATAGTAGAAATTCTTATAGCGTTTATCTTATTAAGAAAATATAAGAATAGATTAATTGTCCTGAAATAAATCTGATGCAAATAAAAGGTATAATAAATCGCCTGAAGGTTTGCAGATGAAAGTCAGGAAGTAATAAACTTCAGAGGATATAAAAGATCTATGAACTATTTATACGAATCGCTGCTTAAAGTTATAATAAAATTTACTTTTTTTCTAATGTTATTATATTTTGAAAAAATACCTAATGGAATATTCATCTAAAAAAATATATCCAATTTATGGATCTTTATTTTTGTCAAATTTAATCCGACATTTTAAATAGGATTTAGTATTATTTTCTTTTTCATAATTATATACCATATCTAATATTTTAAATAGTATTTCGTAATTAGATACGTTTTGGACTTGGAAAAAGAAAATAGTTGGGTATAATAGAAAAAAGCGCAAAGAATAACAGGAAGATATGGCATAGTACGGATTGGTTATTCCCCTTTGCTTAACCCGAGGTTTCTTATTGCATGGAAAATTCGTCGATGACTCCGTTTGTTTAGATAAAACGGTATTATTCATTGATGTCTATCAGGTTTGTTTCGTAAGGTGAAAATGTATAAATGGTATCTTTTCGTTCAATGACAATGCGGGCACGTTTTGCCAACTCGGCATCGGCTTTGATATTGTCCAAAAGTTCTCGTGCAGGATTGATTGCGACAGGATGCCCTACTCGTTTTAGCATGGTAAAATCACCGTTGGTGTCTCCATACGCATAACTTTCTTCCAAGTCGATATTATATTTTTCCAAAAAACGATTGATGGCACCATCTTTGCTTTTTGAGTCCCACATGGGAACGATTTTTCCGGTAAAGAGTTCTCCGTTATAAATATACTTGCTGGCCTCAAAATCATCTGCACCATATTTTTTTGCCATATTTTCCACCAAAAAATCGGGACTTCCCGAGATAAAAATAATCATGTGCCCCAATTCTTTATGGCGCTGAATCATGGAGCGAGTAAATTTGTAAACTCTGTCCGCCTTTTTTTTTGATCACATAGCGGCTGGTAAATTCCACGTCTGTAAAGGTAAGCTCGCCCAAAGACTTTACATATACTTCGCTGACTGCATCCAAATAATCTTCATAATCGCCCTGTCTCTTGTACCAGTCTTGATAGGCTTGTTTTGCATGTTTTTCCTGATCAATTAAATCAAAGTCCAAAAGTGTACGAAAATGCTCTACCATCAAAGAATCTCGATAAATTGTTCCGTCAATATCAAAAAAAGCAACTCTTTGTTTCTTCATAAAAAACTCCTTTAAATTTAATGACAATATACTGTTTGTAATAATTTATTATAGCAGATTCTTTATGCTTAATGAAATAAAAATATTATTTTTTTATATTTGAAAGCATGATGATACGGTCAGTGGCTTTCATTCTGTTTTCGTATCATTGACAAATAATGAGCAATGGTATTACTTGCAATAGAAAATATATTTATAAAGTCAATATGGTGTGATACAATTATTATAATCTGTGGAAAAGAATTTTTACAATAAGTTTGAGAAAAGTATTTATTTTAAAATTTTAGGAGGAAAACATGGAAGATAAGAGAGATTTTATGGCAGAGGAAGAAGATGTTACCATAAACATTGTTACCGAAGATGACCAAGAATTGACCTGTGATGTTATTGGAATTTATGAGGCGGGAGAATACGAATACATTGGACTTGTTCCACAGGGAGGAGATGAACTTTATTTGTATCGTTATGAGGAGAATGAAGATGGAATTGATTTGGGAAGTATCGAAGATATGGATGAAATGAATTTGGCGGAAGAAGTTTTTTGGGATATCTTCGGTGTTGAAGAAGGGGAACACGATGGACACTGCGATTGTGGCTGCCACCATGCAGAATAATCCATAGTTTAATTTGACGGATGGAGAAGCAACATAAAAATCAAACTGTTTTTAATAACCGAAGTACATTAAAGTGGGAATGTGTAGTTGTATTTACATGAAAATTTTTTCTATGTATAGAAACAGATTGAAATGTAAATTTCCGTGACATTCCTGTACCAGCTTGTTTTATGTTCTTATAATAGAAATAAACGGAAAAATAAGGAAGCAAGGGATATATGATGTATCCTAAAAAGTTTGAATTTTGAAGAACAATACGAATTTTACTTCTTGATTTATATTTAAAAATCATTTTAATAATATAAAGAAGTGGATTGTATGCACAAAAAAATAAAAAAAATTAAAAAAAGTCTTTACAAAATAAAAAAATTGATATACAATAATAGCAGATAACAATTATCAATTATATAATTGTTTCAATCCCATAAAATAAATGTAATAGCTAAGTTAATTTTTTTAATCACCCCCTAAGAGACAATCCATTCCCCTGTGGATTGTCTCTTGCTTTATATAATTAAGAAAACAATAATGTTACGGCTTATAGGAGAAAAAATGTTGATAAAATCTTCTTGAATACTTGAAATTTCAGCACTAAATAGTGTTGAATCTTCCTTAGAAATAGGATTTCTGAAGGGAGGATAAATGAGACAAATAAAATGTTTTATTTGTAGAAATAAATGTGTTAAAAATGCAAAGACAACCGCAGGAACTCAAAGATGGATTTGTAAGAAATGTAATACAACATTTTCTGAGAAAATAGTTCTTTCTTGCATCCCCCTCTTGGAGCAAGTAGTCTGTGAAAACGAATGGAATGAAGTTTGAATAGTAGATACTGCCGACTCAACTTTGACGAGCAGTTTGGGAATCGCATGAGCGAACTGGCGTACCCTACGACTACGAGGGGTGAGTTTTGCATAATTCTTTAAATATTTCTTTTGCTATTTTACCATTATTTGTATCTGCTATGAATTGTATTTTAAATTCATTTGTATATATTATTGCTTTTTCTGACACTGATTTTACATATTTATTTTTTGACAGTATTTCTATTTCATCTTGTATAAATATCACCTTACTCATTTTTATCACTCCCTTTTATTATTATACATAAAAAGACCCTATGATGTAGTCTTTTTTATTTGTCTACTTCATAGGGTGCATTATACATTTTATAGCACTCATTTTTATTTTCAGTATACCAGAGGTATTTTTTTGAAAAATTTGTTGTGGCATATTTGTCAATATCGATTTAATTTTTAAAGTTATCTGCAATGTTTTTTTTTCGATACATTACTATTCATATAGCATATTATAAAAAGGTGTGTTTTTTTCTTTGTATCGTTCCCCAAACGCATTTTTTTTTATGGTAGCAGATCAAGGAGAACAGACGTAGAAATGAGAACAACCAGTGAAATAAGATATATTCAAAAAAACAGGTGTAGCTTGCTTTGAATATATCTACTCCGGAAATTTTCAATTTTTGTGAATAGTTTTTTTGTAAGAAGGATGTTATGGTAATACAGCTGCAGAACAATACATACAGCATATAAAATAGAATTAAAAATTGCATATTGATTAATTCATTAAAAATGCATAGTATGGTAATAATTATGCCGAAGGTTTCTATGAATGGTGCAGCAAGCTCATAGATAAGATAGTATAAATAGGAGATAAAAGAAATAGCACCAAATCGAATATTTAAGAAAAAGCTTCTATATTTTATCATACACTGCAATAATCCCCAAAACCATCTTTTTCTTTGTTTAAGAAGGTCACCTAAAGTAGAAGGAGCTTGGCTCCAACAAACAGCGGAAGGTTCATATCGAATTTGGTAGGGTTTGTTATTGCTACGACAAAATGAATGCAGACGCATGACTAATTCCATATCTTCTCCCAAGGTTCCTGTATTATATCCGCCACAAGCGGTCACAACATCTTTTTTGAAAAGACCGAAAGCACCCGAAATAATAAGATTTCCATGAAAACTTTCCATGAATATTCTTGCTGATAGGAAGGAGCAATCATATTCAATAACTTGCATTGAGAGAATAATGCTCCATGGCAGTTTATAGCGCAGAACGTGACCCTTTTCGAGTGTAATATCTTGCGCAACTCTTACTAAACCTCCGACTGCAACTATGTTGGGATAGAAAATCACAGGGAGGATAATTTTGTTCAAGGAGTCAGCTTGCAGCACAGAGTCGGCATCTAGGCATACAAAGTAAGGGTATTGAGAAACATTAATTCCGGCGTTTAAAGCATCTCCCTTTCCACCATTTTCTTTTTCAACTAAAACAATGCGAATATTGTTTATTTCATGAGAGAAAATTTGTTTGATTTTTTTGGTGGAAATATTTTGAGAAACAGGAAGATTGGCAGGAGATAAGGAAAAAGTATCTTTTACCATTTTTGCCGTATTGTCGGTGGAGCCGTCATCTATTATAATAATTTCGTAAGAAGAGTATTGCAGATGGAATAGGGAGTTTATGGAATCTATGATAGTGACTTCTTCATTATGTGCAGGAATTAGAATGGAGATAGGGATACGGGGTTCTATATGAATATTGTTTTGCATGCGAAGAAGTTCGCTTTCTTCATACAGATGAAAACCTCCAAAAAGAACAGAGATAAGTAAAAAAGTGGCATATCCCAATAAATAGATGATAAAAAATGCTTCAGTGAATTTTAAGATAACAATAAATGTATTCAAAATTATCTTCTCCTTTAAAAATGCTCAAATAGCGGAAAATAAAAATTGTTATGAGATTGAAATTATAAACATGGGCTTTCATTTTTTCTTCTTTCTTCAGGGGAATCAAGCAACTTTAAAAGAGTAGTTGCAGCATTGTTTACCGTTAAAAGATGGTTGGAAGAAAGGGCTTCTTTTAGAGCGGTTATGGTTTTCTCACCGGGATAATTTCTTAAGGTATTACAGGCTTCTGCTGTAAGGGCATTGCCCATTTGTTCTCTGTTGGAAAGATAAGACAGCAATATGGGGTGAACCTGTGGATAATAGTATTTTTCAAAATATGGAAGAATATCTAATTTTATGGTTAAGGAAACTCTCTTGTTTTGCAGTACTTTGAAAAGAGAATCCTTAAAGTCGGGAGACGTTTCTTTGATGAATGCAAGAATGATAGAAAGATAATATTCATTCCATCGATGAATATGATTCCAAAAATGTTGACAAAGTAAATTCTTATCGCCATGAAAATGCATTAATCCCGATAAAAGTAAAGTTTTATCATGAGGGATATTTCTGTAACTTAAAAAAAGATACACTTGTTCTATCAAATTTACATCACCGGTTTTATAGAGTGTGTTCAATACGATTTCTCGGCAAATAGGATTGGAATCATCTATATAGGAGATGAGTAATGGAAATAAGTTGATAAAATTTGATTTGCTGATTTGCTGCAATTTGCCTAAGAGATAAGTATAGTATCCACGATAGATAGGCGGCTTCTTTTCATAAAAATAAGCAAGTTTTTCAAAACATTCTCTGTATAGGAGAATATATTCTGCTGTTTTTTGCGGATATATTTTTGCTTTTTCTATAATACATTGATAAAAAGAATTGATATCCTGTATCTTTTTTAGGTTTCTATATAGAAATCTAAAATGCCGCCGATTTGATTTTTTCTCATGAGATGCAAGATTTATCTCTTGTTCGAGGATATTACACCATTTTGTTTTTAGAAGGAGAAAACGCTTCTTTTCCCGATTAATTTTAATCATATATATAATGTTGAAAAGAAGTAATGAAATACATATGGACGTATAAAAATACAGTATGTTTTCAATATTACGCAACATTAGTTCCTAACTCCTTTCCAGATATCTTGTATCATATAGTAAGAGGATTTTAAAGTTTCGGTAGTATTAGGCTTGCTCCATGAGGGTAACGGAATAGGAGAAAGTGCAATAGGTGTTTCATCTGGATTTACAGCAATTCCTGCATATATATGAGAAACTTTAAGAGGTTGAACACCATAGTGGATGTAGTAATCATCATGGATTATTCCGTGTGCAGGATCGTAGAAATTGAGAAGTTGCCAAGGAATTCTTATCTCCAAAATATTTTTACCGAAGCAAAAATCCGCTTGTGAATTGAAATTTTTATCTTTTCGATTTGTAGTTCCGTGTGTTAATTTTCCTGTTGGAAAGATAGGAAGCCATTTATCTTTACGTGAGGCGGTTCTTAAGTCTTCAAATACGGTATTATTTTTCAAAACCATAGAGACGGTTTCAAAGGCAGGGGAAGTATTTCTTGGTTGATAAACAAATGGATCTATCCCCGTTGTTTCCGTTAAATAATTTTCTCGCATGGCGGAATATCTATCTTGAACCAATAGGCGAGAGTTTTCTTTTCCTGAAATTTCTATGATGAAATCAATTGGTCTGTCAAATTGCAGATTTGGGGAAAAAGATTGTTGTGTACCTGATTTTGGAGTAATATCCAGAGGAATATAAAATTTATCTTTTTCAGATAGATTTTTCTGTATAATAGCAAAATACACATATGCTTCATCAAAGTATACAAATAAAGAAGGTGGGTTCACTTGGGAAGAGGCGGATTTTGTAACAAAATACCGATGTGTCCATTCCGTATTTTTTCCGTCTATGATATTTTTCCCGATTTTTTTATAATGTTCAAATTTTAGTAGACCAAATCCTTGATCATATGTTTGAACATCGTTCCATAAATAAGCAATATTTTGATTGGTGGCAAAGGAAGTATTCCAACTTTTTGCTTCCCAATCATCTTGCCAACTATTTATAGTAGCACCACAGCATCCTGAGGCAATAAAATCTTGATAGGCATCTACTAAAGCCTGCCCTTGTTCTTTCTCCGTTAAACCTGTCTTTAATGATTGGTTTGCTACTTGTTCAATACCGCGAGAAGAGGAATAACCGTAGCCGGTTATCACCACAGGAACTGTATGATACTTGCACAACAAGTCCGTATAAGCTCTATAATAGGAGGAAGTATCCAAGGAATTTATCATCTCAGTAAGAGCTTGATTATGAACAGCATTGATATATTGTACAAATTCGTTATTAAAGTCATACATTCGATAAGAAGCAAAAAGTCCGGATTTCACATTTGATCTTGCTTTAATATGTTCTATGTTTAGGGAAACGAATTTTGGCATTTGTCCTGCAAAATTTTCACGATAGGTGAATGGATCGCTTGAAGGAGAGCTGCTAAAAGAAACAAGATGTTGTTGTTTGTATTTTCTGCTTTCATAAGATAATGCGGTATCCATGATTTGTGCAAGCATATTTTCGAATACGGTTGCTTTTTCTGTGGATTCAACATATGTTCCTTTAAATGGAGATGGGATATGTTCATGATTTGTGTATGCAATGGTTCCGTCATTCCAATATTCTCCTATGAGAAAGCCAAGAACCCAAGGAGAAACATCTTCACAATATTCTTCCATTCCATTTGTTTCATTTAAAAGAATGTTTTTTTGTCCGTGAATACAATCGATGACACTTTTCATGTCAGCTAACAATCGGACAGAGAAATCTTTATTTAGTGCATCTTTGGAGCAGTTAGAAGGATAGTCTTCCACACGAATTCCTTGTAAAAGGTACAACGGATTTTCACGATTGGTGTTGAAATCATAGAGGGCATCATAAAAATTATCATTCATTAGTGTGGAAACTCTTATGGTATTTGCTCCCATATCACTTATTTTTTCAAACCATTTTAAATAAGTTTTATAATTAATACTATGCTCTGATTGATGGTGTCCGGGAAAACCGGGATGTATGTCTACTCCCTTTATGGTAAATGGTCGAGAACTATTGTTTTCATTATGATAAATTTTTCCGTTTTTGGTATAAAAGTTTGTAGAAACGGCAGGATTTTTTTCGATATTGAAATAAAATCCCTTTTCATAAGTCATATAATGAATAAATGCAAGGAACAGTATGAAAATGACTGCGATGGTAAGGTATTTCTTCATGTTTTTGCACCCCCTATTCCAATAATGTATTTGCGTTTTTAGAAGGGGAGCAGTATTGGTATAATGTATTAATATTTTTGTCTAGCCAAGCACCTCTTCCGGCAATAAAAATTTTTAGTTGAGCTACCGATTCATTGTAATTGGAATAATTTCGTTCCATTGGATACAAGTAATTAATGCGATCCGGATTAGTTTTAGAAAAGACATAACCCCATTCTTCGTTGTTTCGCTTGACAGCAGGACCGAGATATTTTACGGTATTTTTGATATAAGAACGTAAATAGGTTGAATTTAACTGGGTTTTACGAAGCATATGGTATCTTTTGACAACCAGATCAATGAAATCCTTGTCTTTAATGAGCATACAAAACCAAGGAGAGTTAATCATGGTAAAACCTGCTGGATCATAAGCAGTTTCAATGTAATTATCACATGCGTTGTTAAAATCCCAGACACATAATTTCATTTTTCCTCTCAAATCTTTATATAAATAGGTCGAAAAATTTCCTGCATCTGAGTTTCTAAAAAATTCATTGATGATAAAATAATCTGCAAAAGAGTTCATGTCAATATAATCTTTATATTGTTTTAAGTCGTAAGAATATAATGTTTTTTCAATTTTGCTTACATCATGGGATATGAAATCAAGCTGTTCTTCAGAGAGAATATTTTTTCCGGGATATTTTACATCTAAACCGGAAATCCCTGATTGATAAATATATTTAGTATAATTATCAACTGGTTGTTTCGCTTTATAGGCACGGTCCCATGCAATGATATATGAAGTTTTTGCTTGCAGAGGGTTACTTTTTTCAATGTTTATTCGATGCAGACCTTGCTTGATATTTTCTATAATTAGATAAACACCTTGGTATTTACCATTTAAAAACAATTCACAATATCGAACATTAGGTGCATAATCCATAATTTCCCCGGAAATGTTATAGCAAAGATAATTTCTGACCAATGTTCTATCTAAAAAGGGACCGTTTAATATCCACTCACTTTCTTCCGACATACCTGCGAGAGAATAATTTACATCATGTTGATATCTGTTGATGAATCGTATTTTAAATGATTTTTTATCAAATCGGAGAGAAGAATGACCACGATAATGAACTAAGATATC
>JBGZJG010000045.1:0-6337 GCA_041848665.1 Filifactor sp. | reverse complement strand
TGAAGCATCAATATTGTTTTTTTTAGAATAACAGGCGAAAGAAGAATATTCAATAACTATCTCTACATTGTAATTCATTTGTAATTTGAATAAAATTTCATATACAAATTCCCCACAAAAAAAGAAGTGTGTCAAAATATTTCATTTCGACACACTTCCAAAAAATTTAATATTTTTATCCAATTTCACAAAATGCTTTTGAGATACTCCCAAAAAAGATTTTGCTTATTTAAAACCATATCAAACAATTTATTGCTCAATATATGCTTCTCTATAATTTACAGGTCCTGTGATAGATTTTGGAGCATTTTTGATGTTTTCTCTCATTAAAACAGCATTGGTATAGTAATAAATCGGCATTACCGGCATATCTTCCATTAAGATTTTTTCAGCTTCCAACATTGCCTTATCTCTTTCTTCGCCAATTGTGGTTTTTGCTGTTGCAATCAACTTGTCATATTCCGGATTGGAATATCCCGCATCGTTGTTTCCTGATCCGGTTACCCACATATCAAGGAATGTCATAGGATCTACGTAATCTCCGATCCAACCGTGACGTGCAATTACATAATCTTTTTGATTTCTTGTTGTTTGGAATACTTTCCATTCTTCATTTCGTAATTCAACGTTAATGTTAAGATTTTCTTTCCACATTGCTTGAATTGCCTCCGCAATTGCTTTATGCCCTTCATTTGTGTTGTAAAGAATTTCAACTGTCGGGAAACCTTCTCCGTTTGGATATCCTGCATCTGCCAACAGTTTTTTTGCATCTTCTATCTTAGATGCATCTTCCGGTATACCATAATCTCCGGCAGTTTGTTGGAAATCTTTTTCATCAGACATAAGAATTCCTACCGGTGTAAATCCTTTTGCAGGAACTTGTTCCGCTTTTGTTACTTGTTCTACGATATCTTTTCTGTTAATTGCAAGTGCCAATGCTTTTCTCACTTCCGGTTTATTTACCGGCTCAGCATTTACGTTAAATACATAGAAGTAGTCTCCTAAATACGGATAAATTTTGAAGTTCGGATCATTATTCACCTTCAAAACTTCAATTTGTTCTGCAGGAACTTGTTCCATATAATCAATTTCTCCTGCTTCAAATGCAGAAACGGAAGTTGATGCTTCTACAATAAATACATAGTTGATTCCATCTAATTTCACTTTGTCCGCATCATAGTAATTTTCATTTTTTACAAGTTTCATAACATCATCATGCACCCATTCGGTTACTTTAAATGGTCCGTTTCCGATATAAGTTTCCATGTTTAGTGCCCAACCTTCCGGATCTGCACTAACAATGTCTTCTCTAACCGGCATATAAGTCGGGAATGCTGTTAACTGCAAAAAGTATGGAGTAATGCTATGCAAAGTAACCTCCAAAGTCTTATCATCAAGTGCTTTTACTCCTAATTCATCCAATCCCATTTCACCATTATTAATTGCTTCCGCATTTTTAACATAATACATTTGATAAGCGTATTCCGCAGCAGTTGCAGGATCTACTGCTCTTTTCCAAGCATATTCAAAATCTCCTGCTTTTACAGGTTGTCCATCAGACCATTTTGCGTCTCTCAAGTGGAACGTATAAGTCAAATTGTCTTCACTAACTTCCCAAGATTCTGCCATTCCCGGAATTGGTTGTTCATTTTCATCCGTTCTGCAAAGCCCTTCAAATACACTGGAAATTACTTGATGTCCATCTGTCGCCGTATTAAGCGCAGGGTCAATAGTTTTAGGATCGGAATTCAAGTTATGTGTAACTGTTCCACCGCTTGCCGTTTCTGTACTACCTGTGTCTCCGGTTTCTCCACCGTTTCCTCCACAGCCGGCTAATAAGGTAATTCCTAACACAGCTGCTAAGGAAAGTGCTATTAATCTCTTTTTCAATTTCTTTCCCTCCTTAAAATTTTAAAAATATAATTATAAAAACATTATATAAAAGGTAATGTACTACCTTTATATCAAATTAATATTAAATAAAAACATCTTAACTTAAAATAAAAATTCATCTCTTAATTATTTGTTATACAAATGACATGTACAATAATGTCCGGGAGTAAGCTCTCTTGTTACAGGCTCTTCTTCACTACAAATATCCATTGCATATTGACAGCGTGTTCTAAATCTGCAACCGGAAGGTGGATTCATAGGACTTGGAACATCTCCTTCTAACAAGATTCGCTTATTATTTTTCGCATATTCCGGATCAGGAATTGGAATAGCAGAAAGCAATGCTTTTGTATATGGATGTTGTGGATTGTTGTACAATTCATCAGCATCTGAGAGTTCCACAATCTTACCTAAATACATTACCCCTATTCTGTCAGAAATATGTTTTACCATCGAAAGGTCGTGAGCAATAAACAAATAAGTCAACCCTCTCTCTCTCTGCAAATCTTCCAACATATTTACCACCTGTGCTTGAATTGATACATCCAACGCCGAAATAGGCTCATCACATATAATAAAATCAGGTTCCACCGCCAAAGCTCTTGCAATTCCTATTCTTTGTCGTTGACCACCGGAAAATTCATGTGGATAACGTGCAGCATGATCCGGATTTAGTCCTACTGCATCAAGCAAATCTTCCACTACTTTTTTTCGACCTTCCTTAGGACCAATATCATGAATGTCCAACGGTTCTCGAATAATATCTCCAATTGTCATTCTGGAATTCAACGAAGCATATGGATCTTGGAAAATCATTTGGATGGCTTTACGATATTTTTTCATTTCTCTTTCATTGATTTTTGTTATATCTTGTCCTTTAAAAATAATATTTCCTTCTGTGGCATCGTATAAGCGAATAATTGTACGTCCTGTTGTGGATTTTCCACATCCGGACTCTCCAACCAAGCCTAATGTTTCCCCTTTTCTGATAAAGAAACTGACATCATCAACAGCTTTTACATATTTTTTATTTTTATTCATAAATCCTGAAGAAACATCAAAATATTTTTTCAGATTTTTTATTTCCAACAAGATTTCAGCATTTTCATTATACATACGCTACCTCCTTATCAAATCCTACAACTTTCGGTGCATCTTTATGAAGCAACCAACATGAGGAACGATGTGTCTCTGAAACTTGAACAAACGGAGGTAACTTTTTCATACATACCTGCATCGCATAACGACATCGTGGAGCAAATGGACAGCCTGCAGGAGGTTTCAATAAATCCGGCGGTGTTCCATCAATCGGAATTAATCTTTGTTTTGCCTCCTTATCTGCTAATTTGGGAATGGAACGAAGTAATCCCAAAGTATATGGATGTCTCGGAGAATAAAAAATTTCACCGGTTGTTCCCTCTTCCATTACTAAACCGCCATACATTACAATGATACGTGAACAAACATCCGCTACTACACCCAAATCGTGTGTAATCAAAATAATAGATGTTTCCAAATGATTTTTTAAATCCTTCATCAATTCCAAAATCTGCGCCTGAATAGTAACATCCAATGCGGTAGTCGGCTCATCCGCAATTAACAAAGACGGCTCACAGGATAATGCCATAGCAATCATTGCTCTTTGTCTCATCCCACCGGAAAACTCATGCGGATATTGCTTCAATCTGCTTTCCGGAGACGGAATTCCTACTAAACGAAGCATTTCTATCGCTTTCTTATTCAAAGCATCTCCACTTAATTTTTGGTGTGTTCGGATTGCTTCTTTAATTTGATTTCCTATTGTAAAAACAGGATTTAAAGATGTCATCGGGTCTTGAAATATCATAGATATTTCATTTCCTCTAATCTTTTGCATCTCTTTTTCCGTTTTATTTTCAAGATGCTCTCCCTTAAAAATCATTTCACCGCCAACTACTTTTCCAGGATACACCAATAATCGCATAACCGACAAAGAGGTTACCGACTTCCCGGAACCGGATTCTCCTACAATTCCAATAGCTTCTCCTTTATCTAAATGAAAACTTACTCCCCTGATAGCTTTTACCTCTCCGACGTGAGTAAAAAAAGAGGTGTATAAGTCTTTTACTTCCAACAGTTTTTCTGACATGCTGTATACTCCTTCCTATTTACGCATTTTCGGATCAAGTGCATCACGCAATCCATCGCCTAAAAAGTTAAATGCTAAAATTATCAAACACAATGCAGTAGCCGGAAAAAATAACAAGTGTGGATGAATGGCAAACTTATCCAAAACATCATTACACAAACTTCCCAGCGATGCTCTCGGTGCAGAAATTCCTAAACCGATAAAAGAAAGGAAAGATTCCGTAAAAATTGCACTTGGAATAGACATGGTTAAATTTACAATAATCGGTCCCATAGCATTTGGAATTAAATGTTTAAACAAAATTCTACTTCCGGAAGCTCCCAAGACTCTTTCCGCCATTACATATTCCTGCTCTTTTAGAGAAAAGATTTGACCACGAACAATACGAGCCATTCCAATCCAATAGATTGTTCCGATTGCAATCAAAATGCTTTTCATTCCTCTACTTTCCGGCATCCAAACCATAAGTAAGATAACATATAGAGTAAGCGGAATGGTACTCATAATATCCACAATACGCATCATAAGATTGTCTATCTTTCCACCCATGTACCCTGCAAAACCACCATAAGCTACCCCTATTGTAAAGTTAATGACAGATGCAACAATCCCTACCAAAAGTGAAACTTTTGTTCCATAAATAACACGAATAAATAAATCTCTTCCATGTGCATCCGTACCAAAAATATGTTTCATTGTAGGCGCTTGATTTGTTGCAGACAAATCTTGTGCATCATAAGCATATGGATAAATATAAGGTAATACAACCACCAAAACAACTAAAAATAAAAGGAAAAACAAAGAAACAATTGCCACTTTATTTTCTTTTAATCTTCTCCAGACATCCTGCCAATAGGTTAAGGACGGACGAACGATTTTTTCAGCATCTTTTTGTTCTTGTGTCACTAACTCAAAATCTTCCGTTTGTAATACAATATCATTTATTGATTCCATAATATCCCCTCCCTTTCCTATTTATCAATTTTAATTCTCGGATCAATTAACCCGTAGATTAAATCCACAATAAAGATGATTACAACAAGTATCACTGCATAAAATATGGTGACTCCCATAATAACCGTATAATCACGATTGGATATACTTTCAACAAACATGCGTCCCATTCCCGGCACAGCGTATATTTTTTCAATAATAAACGATCCGGTCAAAATAGCTGCCGCCAAAGGACCTAAATACGTAACAACAGGAATAAGTGCATTCTTCAAGGCATGTTTAAATACAACCACTTGTTCTGAAAGACCTTTTGCTCTTGCTGTACGAATATAATCTTGATTAATTACCTCCAACATGGAAGAACGAGTCAATCTGGCAACATATGCAACAGAGCTCAAGCCCAATGCGATTGTAGGCATAATTCTACTCTTCCAACTCGTCCATCTGGACGTAGGTAATACTTTTAAAGTTTTCCCGAATACATAAATCAGTAATGTAGCCAAAACGAAACTCGGAATGGTAACTCCTACGATGGCAAAAAATATCATTGTACGATCAATCCATGTACCTTGTTTCAACGCTGCGATAACTCCCAACGGGATTCCCAAGGCAACAATCAACAAAATCGCCCAACCTCCTAATTCGGCAGAAACCGGAAATCCGCTTGCAATCAAATCATTAACCGTTCTTCCTGTATACTTCATTGATGGACCGAAATCTCCTCTTGCAACCCCTGACACATAGTCAACATATTGTTTACTCAAAGGCTGATCCAAATTATATTTTTCCATCAAAGCTTTTTCAATTGCCGGAGGCAATTTCTTTTCTCCTGTAAACGGATTTCCCGGAATTGAGTGCATCATAACAAAAGTCAATGTAACCACAAAAAACAAAGTGATAAACATTGACAATATTCGTTTTGCAGCATATCCTCCCATAACATCTTCCCCTTCTTTTCTTGGATAGTTGTTGAAATAAAAAAACATATCTTTCCGATACCAATAAAGTAATCTTTAATTTTAGATAAACTTCATAAATTTAGAATTAAATGTTTTTTCAGATTATTCCAACAACAATTAAAGATAGCAATCTTGCACTCTTCAATCTTTTTCAAAATTGCTATCTTTTTTATTTAGTAAATATAATATCACAAACTTATCAAAAAATCCATTGTTTTTTTATTGAAACTACAAATATTTCATACAATCCCTATAAAAATTGAACACTTTATTACGTTCTAATTTTTCCTTATACTTAACATATTATGTGACATAATTGTGTCCTATTCCCTTTTATAAGCTATATTACTTCTTCATTTATATGAAATTTTAATTTCCTGCTCTTTTTCCAAATTCTTTCTCT
>JBGZJG010000044.1:0-3248 GCA_041848665.1 Filifactor sp. | reverse complement strand
TTAATTTTCTTTTGTTGATACACTTCTGATACCCTCCTTTCTTCCGTCTCTTTCTGTGAAAAAGTAATTTCAAAATAGAAAATAGGCAAAAATTTTTAATTTCCACCAATGAAATTCAGCAAAAAATTGTATTCATACAAATACGGCAAAAAAATACTTTTCGATACTGTTTCCGGCATCCAAAATCCCATGATATTCTGCACAAGGGGATCCAACAGTGCCACAAAAAGAAACAGATAGACAGCCCCTTTCAAAAAGCTTGTAACAAATCCAATGCAACGTTCTACAATCGTTACTTCCGATTCTCCAAAGCCAAGAATAAGAATCTTAAATAAAACAAACAACAACAGAAACAACAAAAGACAAAAGACAATTTCGCTCCATGGAAAAAAAGACACAATTGGAAATTTGTTCTCAAAAAGCTTGAGTGAAATCACTCGGAAAAACTCGACAATAGATTGAAACCAAGACAAAGAAACATTTTTGACATAGAACATTTTATAAAAGAAGGCTGTTATTAACCATGAACCGATAAATTTTACAATATCGAAAAGAACCATTCGAATTCCTTTTACATAGCCTATAATACCTTCATACAGCAAAAAAAAACCTATTATCCAATCTATAAATGTATAATGTACCATAATTGTTATCCTCACTTATCAAGTTCATCCTATCACTAATCAATAATTTGAATTTCTCCCTTAAACAAAATTGCTGTTTTTTCTCCCAAATCGATTACCTTCACAATATCTTTGGAGAATTGTTTCGGCGTTGCTCCATACATCAAAGAATTTTGCGTATAATACAAAATCTTTCCTTGATGAAGAACCATTCCTCTAATTTTTTCCCTTGAAGTCAGTTCGTTTATAAATTGAAAATTATAATCCATCACTTCAATGTCGTTTTCTTCCGTTAAAATGTAAATCTCTTTCTCCGTAGCAATAAAGTCCAGTAAATTTACATTGAAATCAAAATGTGAAATTTCTTCCACTATGTTGTCGGAAATCAACATAGAGTTGACATCCATAAAAATCAAATTATTTTTTACAGACTGCATACGACTGATTACCACATTACTTATCTGGCTTGCAAGCTGCAATCTTCCTTCGGTATCATAATAGTACACGCTATTTTCCAAAGAATCCCCGTTCTTGAAAAATCCCATGACAAAAAAACGACCTGATTCCTCTCCGTTTATCAACGTCAAAGTCACATCCGGATAAGTAATATCATTTACTTCTTTTCCGCTCTTAGAAAACACCTTAATGCCTTCCACATAAACATCCGTAAAATAATGTACCGCAAACCCTCCGTTGCTAAGTGCAACCACTCGTTTTGGCATATAATCAAGTGTTACCTGTGCCTCAATCTTTCCATTCGCATCCAAAATATACACATTTTTCTTTGCAATATCCAATAAAAAAATCCGATCCTTGGAAGTCGAAATACTGTAATTATCCGCACTGATGGTAACATCAAATTTCGTAGTTCCATCTTTTTCAATCAGTTTAAGCGTCAGTCCGTCATAGAGCAAAAGGCTGTTTTGAAAAGATTGTGCATAACTGTTATTCGAATAGGTATAAGGCAACATAACACTTTTATCGGAATTGGAAATCACAAATTGTTTTTTCAAATAATTCAAAGTAAACGGATTTAAGATTAAAATCGCTGCTATTAAAATAGCTATGATATGTTTCTTGTTCATTTTTTTCCTCTTCCTTCCAAAAATGTTACATTTCCTCTATCCATTACCGCTTGTCTAAAAGTCCAAAAAAGTTTTCAAAACAACCGTAATTCGTTTATGTTCCAAAACAGCAAAGATGTAAATAAGAATTCAACTACCTTCGCTGATAAATCTCTTTATTTCGTTTTTATACAAATCCTTGATTAAAATTATAATAAAAGCGACTTTTTTTCGAACCAAATTCTTTTTTATTTTCTTTTTCAGAATCATATACGATATCTATATTTTGAAATACTGTTGCGTATCAACTCAAATCTCGAAGAAGTTTCTCTGCCAAATTTTCCAAATCCTCGCGACTGAAATAAGAAATAACAAGTTTTCCGCTATTTTCATCTCCTTGAAGCACAACCTTTGTCCCCACACGTTCTTCCAATTCTTGTAATAAGGATTGCAAATAGATATCTTGCTGTTGTTTCTTCTTTTTCTTCCATTGTTTCACCTTTTGTTCAATGCTGCGAACAGATAGATGATTTTCCAAAATTGCATGAAGTAACATCTTGCGTTCCTTCAAATCTTCTACGGAAACCAAAACTCTGCCATGTGCCTCCGAAATTTTATGTTCTTCCAAGGCATTCAATGTGTCTTCATCTAAGCGAAGCAAACGAAGCTGATTGGTAATGTAAGGCCTGCTTTTTCCAACCAATTGTGCTAATTCTTCCTGTGTATAGCCTTTTTCTTCCATCAAAAAATACAGGGCCTGTGCTTCCTCTATCGGATTAAGATTTTCTCTCTGCACATTTTCAATTAAGGAAACTTCTCGATAATCCACATTGTCACGAATAATGACATGTGCATACCGAACCTTATTCCGCAAAAGTGCCCGATAACGCCGTTCTCCCGCTACAATAACATATTGTTCTCCATCGGGACGGACAATAATGGGAGAAAGCAAGCCATAGGTTGCAATTGAATTCGCCAATTCTTGTAAGGCGTTCTCATCGAATTGCTTGCGTGGCTGCAACGGATCCGGTTTAATTTTATTCAAGGCAAGCTCCGTAATCTGCATTTTTTTCCTTTCTATCTTCCTCTATGGATGTATTCCTTTTCCATCATCGTTTGAAAATAATCTTACAATGGTTCTTTTGAAGGTTTTCCCGCTTTGCGAGGATATTTTTTTGCAGTTCCTTCTATCTTTTGAATCAGCAAAATTTCATGTGACAAATCCGTATTTCCAATCGTAACGGAAATTTGATCCTGCACTCTTGCTCCCAAGAGTTTGAATGCCGATTTTGCCTGCAAAATTTCTTCTTTGACCTGCGGTCCTTTTTGACAGATAAAAATTCCGCCGATTTTCAAAAACGGAAGAGCATATTCCAAAAGTACAGGAAGGGAAGCAACCGCTCGAGAAACCGCAAAGTCATAACACTGTCTATATGCCGCTTTATGTGCCGCATCTTCCGCACGAGAATGAAGATAAATCACCTCATCAAAGGAAAGTTTTTTTCCTACTTCCTGCAAAAAAGAAATTCTCTTGTTCAAAGAGTCAAGCAAAGTCAATTTC
>JBGZJG010000043.1:0-2752 GCA_041848665.1 Filifactor sp. | reverse complement strand
CCTATTTAAGAATATCATTTTTTATAAATATATCTTCCATTTTACAAAAATTAAAGTTTCCGACAATATTTTTTGAACCTCAAAAAACACACGAAAACCTTAATGTTCCTCTATAATTTATTTGTATCTATCAAATATAATTTGCAATATCTATTATAGAAAAATTCATTAATTATTGATCGCAATATCTTCTGCATCATCACTATCTTGTGCTCCACTTTCAGTATTTGATGGCAGATTTGGAACATGTTCTGCCGGACCTGTTCCTTTTCTTACAATTTCAGTCTTTCCGGGATATCGATCTCTATTAATGATTTTTCTTTCTCCATTTACCGTCATATAAGTTACAGAACGTATTTCATCACGCCCCGGTTCTTCTACAACTTGTTTACCGGTAGGTAAGGTAGGATCATTGCGATATATTATCCTTTTAGGTATTCTGCTTATTGTTTCAGAAGAAAGTTGAATGGATTTCTTTTGGTTAATATCTCCATGAATTTGAAAAAAAATCCGATTTCCGGAAACATATCCTTTAATTAAAACAGGATATTCATAAGGATTTTTAAATCGCAGATCAAAATCACCCGAAACAACTGCCGCATCTCTTCCAATAGAAACATATGCTGCCGGAATGGAATGATTTTGTCTTCTTGTAATATCCAATCCTGCATACAAGGCTGCATTATACAATGTTGTCGAAACCTGACACACACCACCTGCAACTCCCTTTTCATACTTTCCGTTGATAATAACGGACGCTTCTTTATATCCGTCCGTTAACCCTCGATCTCCGGTTTTCTTATTAAAAGAAAATTCGTCTCCCGGCATTAAAATAGTTGAATTCACTGTCCCTGTTGCAACTTTAATATTCTCTGTTCTTCCCGTGAGTCCACGATTAAAGCTGGTACTGAATTCGCCCAATTTTCCATTGATGTGTTGCAGTTTTTCAGCTGTTAAATTGGGCGCCACAGTCTTTATCGGTAGGGTTATTACAATATCTTCATTAGGTTTCAAATTTGCTTCAATCAATTTTTCCAATTCCGGTAAATCCAATTTTTGCCCCACAATTTCAGGTGTAATGGCATAATTGTTTTCAATGGAGATGGATGCATCTTTCGGCTCTGCATATATATCGGAATTAATTTTAGCAACTTCTTCCATCAATTTTGGCAAATTCTCCGTTTGTGATAAAATAACATTTTGTTTTTTATTAAAATATTTCAAAGAAATTAAAGTCTTAAAATCAACAAACAATGAACCACTGCGCCCAATTCCAAAAGCATCATTCATTGCTTTATCATAATCCATAACAAACCCTAAATCATTTAAGTTATACTTATACTCTTTATCTTTGTAACGGAATATGATACTCTTAAAATTCTGCTTTTCCTGCAAAAAAAGCTTCGCACTTTCCTTGCTCATCTCTCCGACTTCCAAATCATTAACCGTAATATTGGGATAAATAATATCCTTCTGCATATATTGATAAAAATATCCCATTATTCCTAAAAATAAAAATGTTACAGCAATAATGGCTCCTATCGCCTTTTTCATTTGCTCGCCTTCTTTCCGGATTGATTTAACCCAACTTTTTTATAATAAATACACTGCATCGTCAAAGGACATTGTTCGCAAAGCGGTCTCTGCGATTTACAACACCTTCTTCCATGAAAAATAAAAAGATGATGTGCTTTGGTATATAATTTCTTCGGTAATTGTGCCGTCACATCTTTTTCCACCTGTTCCGGATTATCCGATTCCGTCAACCCCAACCTCTTCGTTACTCTTCCTACATGAGTATCGACTGCAAAAGCAGGGATTCCAAACGCATTACTAAGTACAACATTTGCTGTCTTACGTCCGACTCCAGGCAGAAGAACAAGCTCTTCTCTGTTTTTTGGAACTTCCCCTCCATATTTCTCTAAAAGCAAATGTGATGTTGCCAAAATATTTTTCGCCTTTATATTAAAAAAACCGATACTTCTAATATATTCAATTAACGCCTTCTCCGACAGCAACACCATTTTTTCGGGAGTATTATATTTACTATAAAGTTCACTTGTTACAATATTGACACGCTTATCCGTTGATTGTGCACTTAAAATTGTCGCAATTAACAATTCATAAGGTGTCCGATAATTCAACTCACATTCAGCATTGGGATAAACTTCTTCCAAAATGGAAATAATCCTTCTGGCCTTATTCATGAAATGACCTCTCTTTGTATTTCGATAATCTCCGTTCTATGCTCTGTATCAACAAACTCGATAATATGATCCAGCATGGAATCAACATGCCTTTTCTCATTAGAAGTCGTAACTATTCCAATTTTCGCCCATAACAAACTATCATTATACCCAGATTCACATACGGAAACATTAAATCGATTTTTTAATTTCTGAAGCAAACTCTTCAATATTTGCCTTTTTTCCTTTAAAGAATATACTTCATATAGTTTTAACCGAATTTCCAAAATTCCTATCTGCATATGTTTTCCTCTTTTGATAAAATGTTATAGTGGAAAATCCAAAAATAAAAATTTTCTACAATTCCTAATTTTACATTAAATAAACAGTTTCTTCAAGCTAATTTCAGGGAATAACTCAGTAAAATTTCTTAATTGTCAAGACATATGTTACACTTTGAGAAGTATTCTGATACAACTTTATTTGGACTCTTGAAATTTAAGACAGTCTTTGCTGTCTTGTTATATCTATCTTCGTGCTTGGCTACCTGCTTTATAAGTTCCTTT
>JBGZJG010000042.1:0-5583 GCA_041848665.1 Filifactor sp. | reverse complement strand
GGTAGGTTTTTTTACGAAGGAAGAAAGAGAGTTATTCGAGCTTCTCACATCGGTATCTAAAATCGGACCGAAAGTAGGATTAGCGATTTTGTCAACATATGAACCAGATACGGTTAAAACTTGTATTGTGACAGGGAATGTCTTGAAGCTGTCTAAAGTTTCGGGAGTTGGGAGAAAGACGGCAGAACGAATGATTTTGGAACTGAAAGACAAAATTTCGATTTTTGAAGTCAATCAGAGTGAATTGGAAGAAGGAGAACAACTTTTATTGGGAGAAGATGAAGTTCTGGAGGCTTTATTAAGCTTAGGCTTTTCCAAGGGAGAGTGTCAAAAAACGGTAGAGCGGGCAAGGCGAGAAAATCCGAATGTTCCTGCGGATAAGTTGATTTCGATTGCTTTGTCGAAATTGAGCAAGATATAAAGAAGATACCATATGGTTTGAGAAGAGATCGTTTCATTAAGGAAAAGAGACGAATTTTGCAATGTATAGAACTTTTTATTATTGCAGAAGTAAAGTGCAGAAGATACTATTTGTGAAGATAGAAAAACAAAAACGGAATGGAGAGCAATATGTTTGAAGAAAATGAACGATTGATCAGTTCGTCTTTTCAAAATGAGGACAGAGATGTGGAATATTCACTTCGTCCCAAAACTTTAGATGAATATATCGGGCAGGAGAAGGCGAAAACACAGCTTGATATTTTTATGCAGGCGGCTCGTTTGAGAGGCGAGAACTTGGATCATGTTTTATTATATGGACCTCCCGGACTTGGGAAAACGACGTTGTCTTATATTATTGCCAATGAGATGGGTGCCAA
Organism: Filifactor sp.; assembly: GCA_041848665.1. Lineage (GTDB taxonomy): Bacteria > Bacillota > Clostridia > Peptostreptococcales > Filifactoraceae > Filifactor. The sequence goes on along the minus strand of JBGZJG010000042.1, from coordinate 4,765 downwards.
TATCAAAATTACGTCTGGCCCCGCAATCGAAAGAGCAGGAGATTTGGCGGCTATTTTGACAAATTTGACAGACAGAGACGTGTTGTTCATAGATGAAATTCATCGTCTCAATCGTACGGTGGAAGAAATCCTGTATCCGGCGATGGAAGATAGATGCCTTGATATTATTATCGGAAAAGGCCCTTCGGCACGCTCGATCCGAATTGATTTGCCATCGTTTACCTTGGTGGGAGCAACGACGAGGAGCGGGATGCTGACTTCACCGTTAAGAGATCGTTTTGGGGTTATCTTGAATTTGGAGTTGTACGAGCCGCAAGATTTGAACCGTATTATTCATCGTTCCGCACAAATTCTTGAAATCTATGTTGATAATGAGGCGGCAATGGAAATTGCGGGACGTTCCAGAGGAACACCGAGAATTGCAAATCGCCTGTTGAAACGTGTGAGAGATTATGCACAGGTAAAAGGAGACGGAAATATTGATAAAGCAATCGCAAGGGAAGCTTTGCAAGTTTTTGAAGTAGATGAAGCCGGATTGGATTTGGTGGACAAAAAACTTTTGCTCAGCATCATTCAAAAGTTCGGAGGAGGACCTGTGGGAATTGAAACACTCACTGCATCTATCGGAGAGGATCGAGAGACTATTGAAGAAGTGTATGAACCTTATTTAATTCAGCAGGGTTTTTTAAACCGTACACCACGTGGAAGAATGGTTACGGAGTCGGCATATCGACATTTGGGGATTGCATTTCCGAAATAAAAGAGTGAGGAAGAATTTATGAATAAAAAACAAATCAGTGGAGCGCTGTTTTTCTTACTGTTTATCTTGTCGGCATCATTTGTTTTTGCAGAAAACTACGACAATAACTATAAGGTGCGAGTAGGACTTTACTATGCCTCGACGGCAAAAACGGAATACAACTTAAATATAAAACAACCTTATTTGCAAAATAATCATCACAAAGTTTTATTGGGCACAGCTGCGGTGTCCTCTGTGGAATATCAAAATATTGTGCTTGGAAACGGATATTTCACAGAAGAAGAAGCTAAGAAAAAGACCGCTTTTTCAGGAGGTTTTGTCTGTTATCAAAATGGAATGTATTATGAGGCGGCAGAGACTTCCACTGTTTATTGGAAGGTTGCCAAAGCTGTTGTTGTAAAAGGAAACGGACAAACCTTATTTGCCTACATTCCGCAAAGAGGGATTGCTTTGGGTTGTCAAACAGGAGTATTTTCCATCGGAAATAAAACGTATCGAGGTGAGTTGGAATTGATAGAATACACAGGACGACTTACCGCAATCAACTATGTCGGTCTTCAGGAATATTTGTATGGTGTTTTGCCGAAAGAAATTCCGCCTTCATGGGAAATAGAGGCATTGAAAGCGCAAGCTGTTGTTTCTCGCAACTTTACCCTTACAAATATGGGAAAGTTTCAAAAATATGGTTTTGATTTGGATACGACTACAACGTCTCAGGTCTACGGAGGATATGGGGCGGAAAAGCCACGAACCAATCAAGCGGTTGATGAGACACAGGGACAACTTGCGTACTATAACGGAGAAGTTGCCAGCTTGTTTTTCCATTCGGAAAGCGGAGGACGAACCGAGAGCAGTGAAAATATCTGGGGGATGAGAAAACCGTATTTGATTGGAGTAAATGACCCGTATTCGTCTTCCGGACAGTATGCGAATTGGACATACACCATCACTAAGGATAAGTTGCAAACACTCATGAAAAATTCCGGACGTTCCGTAGGCGAGATTACCTTCCTCAGTATTGATGAAAAAACGGAAAATGGGCGTGCAAAAAAAATGACGGTTCATGGTACAAATGGCAGCAAAACTTTTGTGAAAGAAGAATTTCGTCGGATGATAGGCTCTACCGTATTAAAAAGTATGTATTTTGATTTGTCAAAACAGCAAGCGGTTGAAACAAAAAGCGAGATGGACTTGATTTTTGACGATTTAACGGAGTTTATCGACAATTATCAAGGAAAGGTTTCAACAAACAAAAATAGTATACAAAATGCAAGCGGAGAACAGTTTGTATTTTACGGACATGGATATGGACATGGAGTAGGAATGAGCCAAACTGGAGCAAATAACATGGGAAAAGAAGGAAAAAATTATAGGGAAATTATCGCATATTATTTTCCGGGCGTTTTTGTACAATAAACTGCATAGAAGGAACTCATTAAGCTATGAAAGAAGAAAACGAAGGATAAGAAAAAGTAGAGTAATCCGTATTTTGTATAAAATAAAACATGCTGTGAACGAGGTATCTATGGAGTTTCGTATAAATTTATGAAAGAGGGAGTTAGAACAAGTTTGAATACAAAAGAGTTTTATTATGAATTGCCGGACGAACGCATTGCACAAGAGCCTTTGGAAAAACGAGACCATTCCAAATTGTTGGTATTGGAAAGACAGAGCGGAGAGGTGGAACACAGACATTTCTATGACATTAAAGAGTATCTCAATGCAGGAGATGTGCTTGTTATGAACGATACCAGAGTAATACCGGCTCGATTGTTTGGAAGAAAGCAAGAAACCGGTGCAAACATTGAATTATTATTATTGAAGCGTCTCGACTTAAAAACGTGGGAAGTTATGGCAAAACCTGCAAAACGCCTAAAAGTAGGAACGGTTGTATTTTTTCATGAAACGCTATCCGCAAAAGTCAAAGAAGTGAAAGAAGAAGGTATTCGGATTGTCGAATTTTTATATGAAGGCGTATTTGAAGAAATCTTAGAGAAACTTGGAACGATGCCGTTACCGCCTTATATTCACAAGAAATTGCAAGACAAAGAGAGGTACCAAACCGTCTATTCCAAGGTAAATGGTTCGGCGGCGGCGCCGACTGCCGGATTGCATTTTACGAAGGAGTTGCTTGAAGAATTAAGGCAAAAAGGAGTTCAGACGGAGTATGTGACACTTCATGTAGGTTTGGGAACATTTCGACCGGTCATGGTGGAAGATGTAACCAAGCACCGTATGCACAGTGAGTACTATTGTATTGATGAGGATACGGCACAGCGCATTAATCTTGCAAAAAGAGAAAAACGACGAATTGTATGTGTTGGTACAACCTCTGTAAGGACTTTGGAAGCATCGGCACATAACGGTCAAATTACACAAAAAAGCGGTTGGACGGATATTTTTATCTATCCGCCTTATGCGTTTCAGATAGCCGATGCGTTAATTACCAATTTTCATTTGCCGGAGTCCACTTTGTTGATGTTAGTAAGTGCTTTGGCAGGGAAAGAGAATATCATGCGAGCATATGAAACAGCCGTTCGGGAGAAGTATCGCTTTTTCAGTTTTGGAGATGCAATGTTTATCGAATAAGCTATGTAAGAGAAATTATTTTTTGAGATAAGGTTTTTCGGTTTATGAAGGAAAGGCTTTTTTGAACAAAGGACACAGATTATACAACCATACAGTAAAACGATGCAAATCGTACCATTAAATAAAAAATTTGGAGGAAACATGGGAGCCATAAGATATGAATTAATAAAAGAGTGCAGGCAGTCCGGAGCGAGATTGGGGAAATTGCATACACCACATGGAGTAATTGATACCCCTGTATTTATGCCGGTAGGAACGCAGGCAACGGTGAAGGCGATGACGCCGGAAGAGTTAAAAGTAATGGATGCAAGAATTATTTTGTCCAATACCTATCATTTGTACCTTAGACCGGGGCATAAATTGGTTGAAAAAGCCGGTGGACTGCACGAATTTATGAATTGGGACAGAGCAATCCTCACTGATTCGGGTGGTTTTCAAGTATTTAGCTTGGGAGATTTGCGAAAAATTACGGAAGAGGGTGTTACATTTCGTTCCCATTTGGATGGGAGCAAACATTTTTTAAGTCCGGAAATTGTTATGGAGATTGAAAACGCTTTAGGTGCCGATATCATTATGTCGTTTGATGAATGTACACCTTATCCGGCGGATTATACGTATACCAAACATTCTATGGAACGCACCACAAGATGGGCAAAACGAGGAAAGAATGCACATAGAAAAATCAGTAGACAAGCTCTTTTTGGAATTGTGCAAGGCGGGATGTATAAAGATTTGCGTTACGAATCCGCCATGCGTTTACAGGAAATAGATTTTCCCGGCTACTCTATCGGAGGACTTTCCGTAGGAGAACCGAAAGAAATGATGAGAGATATTTTGGAATATACGATACCGTTATTGCCGAAGGACAAACCGAGGTATCTTATGGGAGTAGGAAGTCCGGATGATTTGATAGACGGAGTTATTCGGGGGGTAGATATGTTTGATTGCGTATTGCCCACTCGCATTGCACGAAACGGAACTGCTATGACAAGTGAAGGGCGTGTTGTAGTCAGAAATGCAACCTATGCGGAAGATTTTTCTCCATTGGATCATGATTGTAAGTGTTATACCTGTCTGAATTATAGCCGAGCCTATATCAGACACTTGGTAAAAACGGATGAAATTTTGGGAGCAAGGCTTATCAGTACGCATAACTTGTATTTTTTAATCAATTTGATGAAGGAAATCAGACAGGCGATTATGGAAGACCGATTGCTTGACTTTAGGCGAGCGTTTTTTGAACGCTATGGTTATACGAAGTAATGCGAGTTTATCGGATGAATATGTAAAAATGTATTTGAAATTGTAAGCGAAGTATTGTATGATGAATGTAAGAATGAATTTTAAGGAGGGTAGATTTATGCCGATGCAGCAATTAACCGGATTTATTGTGCCAGCATTGTTTTTGGCAATGTT
>JBGZJG010000041.1:0-13019 GCA_041848665.1 Filifactor sp. | reverse complement strand
TGAAAAGCTATCTTGAATTGTTTGTAGATTTGCTCCCTTTATCGTCTTTACTTTTGCACTAATAGTAATTTCTTTGTTTGTTGCACTTGCAATTGTAACGGTTGCTCCAACCGGTCTAACCTCTTCGATGTGTTCTTGCACCGCTCGAATCAGTTCAGGTGTTGCAGCTTGCATTTTACTATCAACTATAATTAGCTTGACTGTACCTGCTCCTGCGTGTAGCGGAAATACTTTCACTCCACCAACTCCCGGAACTTCCATAGTCCAAAGTTTATAGTGTGCAACATTTCCGCTTGTTGCAGGCTCTCTTACTTTAGCAAAGTAGCGTTCTCTTAAATGCTCTGTAGACTCTTCATTTTGTCCTAATCGAACTATCTCTATGGCTTTTGCAGATGCTAAGTTTGGAACATAATCAATGGGTATTAAATCAATCGGAACCAGTACATTTCCTTCCTCTCCGGCTGTTTCACATTCCACTATATATATCCCATCCGAAAGCTTTTCTAAGACTATATAGTTAAGTTCTTCTATGGAAAATCGTGAAGAGATTGCGATTTCTATCGGATTTTGTAATTCATCGTTAAATGCTACCTTTAATAATGTTTTGGTAGGCGGGAAAATATCAATCCCCCGTTCCTTTGCTATTTTTATCAAATATTCCTTGCCCGCTGTTTCTCCAAATGCCTGCAGTAACAGATTTTTAAGTTCTAAATACATGAGTTGCAGTTCTATCGCTGCAGGTGCAAGTGCATCATAAATAACACTGCCTTCTCTTTTATCAATTTCCGTTGGAACTTTGTCTAACATCCTTTGTAAAATTTCTTCATAGGTAATTTCTAAGTTCATATTCTCACCACTCTTTCCACTGGCAATGTACCAACTGTTGTTTCTGCAGTAAAAAAGATACTTACAGTTCCTCTTTTTTCAAATGTAACTGAAATATCTTTTAATGCTGTGACTCTGTCATCTTGTAGCAACGCTTCTTCAAATCGCCTCACAATTTCAGAACGAATGTAACTTTTGGGTTTTCCAAATAAGTCATTTAATTCAATCCCATAATCCCAAGAATAAATTTCATGCTCATATCTTTCCGTGGCAATGATTTTAAAAATTGCTTGTTTCATTGCTTCTGTTTCATCTGTTTTTCCAAAAACATCAGCATTGTCCAAGCGAATGCGATATGTTAATGTAGGTTCTTTTGCAGCTTCTTCTTTATTTTCTACATCAAATGCCGGATCAACTACTGGTATCATCTTGCATCAACCCTTCCTAGAACAATATAACTTTGTCCGCCTTCCACTCGTAAAAGGATAACTTTTTCTCCTGTTTTTAAGGAATTGTGTACTGTAATTCTTTTCTTTCCTTTAATAGCATGATCATGTTTCGCATAAGATGCTTGACCTTCTCCACCGGATTTTTCTTCTGTTTTCCAATCTTCCAAAGTGATTTCTATCGTGTAATCTCTCACTGCATCTGTAAGAATCAAAAAATCTTCCTCGATAGATAACTTCTGTTCTGTGATTACTTTTAAAGGAGATAGACCGCTAACCGTAGCAAAAATCATTTCCACCGGTGATTCTGAATTTTGTTGTGCCTTTGCGATTTTACGAATTGCTTGTGCCATGCTCACTACATTCTCCCCCTTACTTCTAAATTCATCCAATGCTCATCAGTAGAAAATTTATGTGTGACTTTTTCGACTAACATATAATTTTTAATACTGATATCTCCGATATCCTTAAAATTTACCAAAACGGAAGATCCTCCACGAACTCTTGTGTCTCCAATTGCATTTTGAACGGACAATTTGCGATTGACCTTACAGTATAGTTCTAACAATGCATCTGCCTTTGCTTTCGCATTTGTCTTTTCATTAACTTTTTCATAGTATTGCAATTTACCCCACTGATTCTGTCTTTCTGTATTTTTTGTAATAAATACATCTCTTTTACCGGTTTTTTTATTTTCTTTTACCAGCTTAATTTGATTATAAACATCGTCCAAAGTAGTCTTATAGCTAAAATCTTGTGTTGTATCATAATCTACAACTGTATCTAAGCGCATAGATTCCATATCTTTCAGCACAAGTCTTCCATAATCATCATATAATGTGTATATTTTCTTCGTATTGTCGAAAGTCAAATCTAATGAATCATAGATAATATCCAAAAGCGTTTGATTATCCTTTAGCCTTTTTTGGATGACATAGCCTGTATTAGAGAGTTCTCCTGTCTTAAGATTGTAGTCCTTTGCAATCATAGAAATGACTTCGTTTGCCTTTTTTGCCTTATACACATAAGTGTCTTTGTACTTCAAATATCTCATTTGGTCATAAGCAGTTACAGTAATGATTTGTTCTTTATTTCTTGATTTTTCCCAAACATAACCTAAAAAAAGCGGTTTCCCATTTTTCAAAAAGGTTACTTGATTTCCCTCTTGAAAATTCAATTTGTTGTCTTTTACCACAGAAAATTGTAGCTTTCCCGGAGCATTTCTGCGTTCTGTTGTCCAAGTAATATCTCCTTTCAGCTCCGGTTGCATTTGTACATTTTGATTTAAAATATATAGCTCAAGCATCCATTCCACCTCAAAATTTTATGATTTGTCCCGGTTTAATTATTTTAGGATTTTTGATTCCGTTTTTCTTTGCAACTTCTTTATACTTACTACCGTCGCCCAGCTCTTTTTTGCAAATCGACCATAGATTATCACCTTTTTTTACTTTATAACTTTTAGCAGGACTCTTCGATGTACGATTAGATTTCTTCTTAATAGTAGCTTTTTTCTGATTTTGTGTATCTTTCTTAATTTCAACAATTGCTGTTTTTGTTCCAAAAGGAACATATTTTTTAAATTCAACAGAAACGACAACATCTAATCCATCTTTTGCATCTTCTACGATGTCATATCCCTCTAAACTGACCAACATATTAGTATCGTCTTGAAACGACCCTTGAGAATTAGCACGAGCTATAATCAACCGAAATGGTTTTTTTGATGTGATTAAATTCTCTAATTTTTCTAGATAAACAATTGCCGGGAGAAAGTTTTTTACAAAAGGATATTTGGAATTCGGGATAGTAAAATCAAAAGAAATTGTTGTTAAATCAGGTTTTTTCAAGATGTTTACTTGCCCTTTTTCAATCAACTCTACCGTTTTATTTGCTCCGTTTATTTTTGTCACAATCTTTGCCGGAGCAAACGGCAAAGGCAACGAATCAATGTATACATCGTACATTATGCCACTCCTTCCGGTTCTACTTCAAACTCATCATAAAGTTGTTTTTCAATTTTGCGGATGATTCCATCTACATCTGCCGTTTCATGCACATCTCCAAAGTTATTGTCCACTTTTACAGTCACATCTCTCAAGACAGTTCTGTCAATGACTTCTCGTTCTGCAACATCGCGCATATATTTCAAATCTTCCTCTGCACGATCTAACGAATCTTTCATTTTACCCGTATTATCTCTTGTTCCACCTGTATTTCCTTTTGTGCCGGCTAAGTCATCTGACAAATTTTTAAGGACATCATTATTCGCCATGCCGCCATAATCAAATCCTGTACCTACACCACTATTTTGACTTTTCTTGCCTTTTGTCTTGTGTTCAATATATGCTGCCTGTATTGCCATATATCTCTCAGCTTTCTTTGCATTAACAAGATTTTCACGCTTAGCAATATTGTCATTGATTGTTTTCATACGGTCTTGTCTCTGTTTCATATAAGCAGCAGCTTCTTTGTTTCTTTGGGCAATTTCAGCATTGTTTTTTATGGTTGCTTGTGTTCCGAAAGAAACTTCTTGAATAGTTGAAATCGCGACTCCGGGAATCTTATTAACAAAAGAAATTAAAGAATTTATCATACGAATGGCACCGTTGACAAACCCTTGAATAATCATCAATCCGTTTGCTTTCATTGTTCCCAGTGCATTTAAAATGCCCGTTTTAACATTATAAATTCCCATTTGCATCTTATACCATCCGGAAAGCGTGGCAGCTACAAGCTTAAAAGTTGAAAGGACAAGCCAATCATAACCGGTTGTAATTGCATAAATTGTAATTAACCAAGCTGTTTTGAGTCCGATAGTATGATGCAGCCATGCAAGAAGTGCTCCTATTACTACAGCAATCAAAACGATAATCCATACAATCGGACAAGCATATAGGGCAGAGTTGAAATACCATTGTGCAACCGTCAATGCTATTGTCGCAACTTTGAGTGCCACAAAAGCTGCGACTAATCCCCAAAAAATCGGTTCGATGACATCCCAGTGATCATAAATAAATCCGGCGCCTGATGTGAGTATGGAAATTGTCTTTGCTGCAACCACTCCCAAAAATTCAAGAGTAGCCGTTAATAGAAGAGTTAGTTTATAAAATTCTTCCGTTTGTGCAATTTGAGATAACTGCTCAAAAAAAGGTTGAAATGCGGTGATAGCTCCGTTTTGTATCCGGTTCCATATATCATGAAATGTTATCGGCATTTGCTTATATCTTTCTTCGATTTCATCTGCAGATTGAAATAATGCTTGTTTTATTACATCAGATGTGATTTCGCCTTCAGAAGACATTTTTTTTAGTTCAGCCATGCTTTTACCTGTTGCTTGTGCAATTGCTTGTGCGAGTAACGGGGCGTTCTCGATAATCGAACGGAATTCGTCTCCTTGTAAGCGCCCGGATGCCATCGCCTGTGTTAACTGATACATTCCGTTTGTTTGTTCTGATGCACTTGCACCACCAAGTTTAAAACTTTTATTCACCAATTCAGCAAAAGCAATGATTTCATCATTATTTTTAAATGCATTTTTAGCAGTAATACCAAGTTTACCAATCACCTGTGCAGTGTCAGAATACTTCTGTCTTGCGCGGTTGGCAGAAGCCATAATTTTTTTCTGTAATTCTTCTGTTGTTTGAAGACCATCATTCATAATATCAAGTCTTGCACGTGTTTCTGTTAAATTATCACTGATATTCAGCACCATTACAGCTCCACGCAAACCGATATATGCACCAAGTAACCGTCTCATTTTGCTATACAGGGTATCTGTATGTTTTGATGTATTTTTAACACTATCTTCAAACTGTTTTTGTTTTCTTCCGGCACCCATGATAGACTCTGCAACTCTACGAAAAGAAGTATCGATCCCTTCAATTTCACTTTTTGCGCGAAGAATGGAAGTCGTGTCAAACATATTTTTGCTTGTTTTTTCAAGATGCTCTGTTGTTGAAATCAAAGATTTTACATTTTTATTGATTTCCTTTATCGGTGCAGTTGCACCGTTTGTAATTGCAATTAAAGTTTTAATGCTTGCCATCGATATCCCTCCTTTCTTTTTTGCAATCAAAAAGCACTTCGGCATTTTCTGCCTTAGTGCTTATATTTCCTTAATTGATTCCATCAAGATCTAAATAGCTGTTATCGTCGAAATCATTTATGTGTACATCGCTAACCCACGTCCTATCGATTTCCGGGTATGGCGAAATACTTCTCATATAATAATCTAAAAGTCTTTCGCCTTCATCTATATCAGTTCCCAACGTCATCCAATCATCATATAGCTTTCCGTATTTTTTGTGAAACCATTCCTGCGAATATTTAAATTCATTTGGATCCCTCACTGCATCCAAAGCCGGAACCATAGCATCAAGATATGCATAAAACTGTCCTCTTTTTGTAATTTTTTTCTTCCCGCTCAAATCTGTCCACTTTACTTTTTCGTTTACATTTGAGTATGATTTGTTGATAATTTCAACACTTCCTTGATACGAATCATAATTTCCTGTATATGCGATAATACAGTTTGATGCTCCCGGAAAGCCTTTTAATACTTTTTTTCCGGTATTTTTGCCTGTGCCATCCACCTCATACATCTTGCTTACATCAATTTTTTCAGCAGATACTTTGCTAAACACAGGAATTCCGTTTGATTTTGGTTTCGCCTTAGGTGCAGCAAAAGAAATTGTACTCATACCAATCATAAAACTAAACAAAATAATCAAGCTTTTTCTTCTCATTTCACACTCTCCTTATGTATTTTTTTATTTATATCAAAGTATACTACATAAGTTCTTTTTTTGAAAGTAGGTATAAAGAGAAGAACTTATCTCCTTCGAGTTCTTCTCTTTGCCATTCTTTCTTCTTTCTTCTCATTTTCGATGCGTTCATCAATCATCGCAATCGTTGCAGCTTTTTCGTACCGATCCATAGCGACAAAGTCTTTTACCCTGATTTTTAATTTATGAAGAGCATAGTAGGCATAACTTGCTTCCCAATCCCCTTCCTTAATTAGTTTTTTACTTCATCTACCAAATCATCCATTTCTTTGTCAAATCCGTTGATTCTTGCAACCTCTTTCAACAGATGAGTGTACTCTCCAAGGGTGAGCATTGCTTTTAATAGCTTTGATTCTCCCATCACTCCATAGCTATTTTGCAACTCTACATCTTTTAAATCGGGGAAAACGACACATGTTGACGCTTGATATTCGGCATACAAGTTATAATCCAATTCTTTTTCATATCGCCCTTTTTTTCCCGGAACAGGAACGGTTTTTGTACATTTTTTACGAATTGCATCATCTTCTTCGTTGCTGATTGTCCTAATTTCAAAAGGTATTACTTTCCCATCTTCATCAAGAAACCTCTCTGAAACAAGTACTTTTTCATTGTCAACCTGTTTTGCATTTTGTTTCATAAACGCCTGTAAACTCATATTATTTTCCTCCTAAGCATTCATTTGATCTAACATTTTAAATTTTTCCGGCATTTCTACATCTTCAAATGTAAATTCAATTTCTTCAGACAAGTATTCATCTTCTGCTGCAATTTTGGCAAGAATAATTTTGTCGGCATTACAATCTTTTAAAATTACAGTTTGACGTCCTACTGTAGAGGTAGGATCTTCGTTTGTAATCTGTAGATCAAAATAAAAATCTTGTCCTGTTTTTGCATAACGAATTGCCAAATCACGAATTTCAGATGTGTTGTAATGAATTTCACAGTTTCCTGTTCCTTTCCACCCTGTAGATTTGTTCCCTCGACCGGTTTTACCTAAAATCGGTACTTCTGTCTTTGTCTTCTCCATTGTTGCTTCCACTTTCACAACCTGAGCAAAGTTATATCGTCTACCTTCGAGAGTAATATAACACTCCCCGAGACTACCGGTTATCGCATCGCGTGCATCCATTTCTCTAGACATTTTTTCCACTTCCTTTCTACTCTACTACAGTGGTAACATAAAGTTTTGTCATGGCTGTAGTAGGCTGAATCTGTTTTGTTACAACAACAGAACGCTTATCCTTACCTGCCTCAACGACAATATCTTTACTTTCAAACCCTTCAATTGCACCGATTTTTTGCATTTCATTCCCTAAACTTACAATCTCGTTCCAAAATGCAATCCTCCCGGATTGGTTATTTTGAATCTTGCCAAGATATCTTTTGTTGAAAATAAGTGCAGTTTCTAACGCATCTTGATCCAGCACACGCACAACTTGATTCATTGCAAAATCTTCGTTCTTCTCCACAGTAAATGATGTAAATGTATTGATATCATCAAGCACATTAATTGTGTCATCTACTTTGTGCAATAACAGCTTGCCTTCACGGATGCCTTTTTCCAATTCAGATTGTTTGAAATTTGCTTCAACCTGTAGTTCTCCGTCATATCTTGTATTAGAAAGAGAGCGGTTAATCGGACACCCTGCTTGTTTGCCGGCTACCCAATAAGTCAAATCGCCCTCCTTACTTCCGTCTCCCAGAACTTTATTTTCCACAGAAATGATACCTTCGTAGTCTACAGCATTCTTCTTGTAAAGTACTGTTTGAAATTTAACTCCATGACTATCACGTAACCTTTTTGTAAACTCAACAAACAAGCTTTTAATGCTGTCATCTGTGCCGGAATATACCAAGATGTGATAAAAATAACTTTCGATTTTATCCAAAAACTCTGTATATGCCTGTTTTTGAACTGCTTTACTTGTTCCGCCTGCAAGAACGATACCTGCGGATAAATGCAATTCTCCGGTCCCTGAGAACTTGACAAATTCATTTTCTTGCAACTCCTGAATTGTTTTGACTGTTTGTAAATCAACTTTTTTTGTGTCAATGTATGTGATAACATCAAATTTTTGTGTCTCATCAACATTTTTTTGAACTATCACACGAATATCATTTCCTCTTTCCCCGGAGTATTTTGCAGTTACAGTCAACGAATTATCTGTTTTGGTTGCTTTTTCCCCCCCGGCATTAATTCTATATACCAATACTTTTTTTGCGCCTTTGAATACTTCTCTCAGTGCATATAACTTATCGTCGGTATAATCGCGCCCAAATAGCTTATAGCTATCCTTTGAAACATCTTCCGCCGCAACTTCTAACACTTCATTTTCAGCTCCCCAATCTAACTCAAGGGGGATTGCTACAATTCCTCTGTCAGATAAATTTGCCCCTGCTCTGGCTGCTGAAATAAAGTTGATATATGTCCCCGGCAAGACTTTGTTTTGTGTTAGAAATGTACCTCCACCAAGTGCCATATTATTTCACCTCTTCTTCCTTAAACTCTTTTATTTTTGCTTTTGCCTCTTCAATTGTATATTTTGTATCATTGTCTAAAATAACATTTAAAATATCTTTATATTCTTGAAAAACTGTACTTTTCACAAGTTGACTTTTCTCAAACTTTTCTTCTGTGTCTACTGTAGTTTCTTCTTTTTTCTTTCTCGCCATTTTCTACTCCTTCACTTTCCGCCTTTCGGTCAGTGTATACATCAATACTTCTTTTCCGTACTCCTCTGTTACAAAGTAATGGAATTGAATCATCATAACAAGCACTCCGTCCGAAATGGTTCCTTCGTACCTTATCCCTCTAATGCTTCCTGTTGCAACTTCAAGAAATCTTAATATCCTTCGCATTTCATCAGCAACTGTGTTCCTCTCTTCTGCATTGTCTTGCTTTTGAAAAAAAGTAATCTCAAAGGTTGCAATTTTTTTCCTCCGGTTATAAAAAAAAGGATCTTCTCTGAGCTGTGAAAGGCGAATGAAAAAACAAGGAACTTGGAAATCTTGTTCCGTTTTATCAGTATAAACTTGATATTTTCCTTGAAACATCACATCTATTTTTTGTGCGATTGCAGCTATAATGTCGCTTACCGTTGTTCTATTTTTCATCAAAACACCTTCTTCAATAGCTTTTCCACTTCTCTTTCTATATAGGAATAGGCATAATCTTCCACTTCTTGAACAGACAAATAAAGCATATGTTTTCCCTCTACATAGTTGGACACAAGTCTTTTTCCGATCGCCGGGACGAATCTTCCTACCTCTTGATAATGCCCATGTTCTACAAAACTGGCATACTCAACCGAATTAAAAACCTCAACAACATACCCATTTGCTTGTTTTTTCGCATTTCCAACTTGCCAACTGTTTTTCAACAGCCCTGTTTTTGTTGGAGTTTTTTGTTTGACTTGCCGTAACAATTCCAGTGCAAGTTGTTTTGCACAATCAAGGAGTAACTTATCCATGTCCTGTTCTGATAATTTTTCTAATTCCTTTTGAAACTTTTTAAGATTCCTTAAATCACATTTAATACCTGTTCCCATCATGTCCACCCCAAGAATTTTTTAAGCGGAATTTCCTGATGAGAAGAATACATCGCCGGAATTCCACTTGATTTGAATTCTTGCACATACTTCGTCCCTTTCTTGCGGACAACAATTTTACTTCCTTCTTTAACAATGATTTTGTTGGAAATAAACAGTTTGACTTCTTGCATAGCAGTTGCTTGTTTTTCTGTCTGTATTGCAGGATTATTTGTATTTTTGAACGATATCCGGCAAGGTATATTTTCTAAAACAACAATTTCTTTCGTCGATGTGATTTTTGTTCTACTATCCTTTTCAGAACGTTGTTCAATGATATCGCATTCATAATCGTATAACCTTTCGATTGCTTTCTGCTGCAACGAATTTGGGAAAATCATCTCATCATCACCTTTCGATAAGAATTCAAGCTTTTTTGATAGTAATTTAAGACAGTTTTGATATCAACATCAGTAAATTCCACTGTTGTATCTCCCTCTTTAATCGTTTTAACTCCTTGAACCTCTCCGGCAGAACTTTGAAAAATCGAAACTGCCATATCCACCCAAAGCCAAAAGGCAGAGGAAGGAACTTTCTTTCTATTTGTGTAGTTTAAGAAAAATTCCTCCGCTCGTTCTACCATTTCATTTGCAACTTCAAGAGAAGTATCAGGCAGTTTTGAATTTACTTTTTCAATCACTTTTTGTCTCATTTCTTCTCTTGTCATATTTCTTACTCCTCTTCAAAAATCATTGCAAATAGTTCTTTTTTCGTCATTTCCTCTGTAAAAGTTAACCCTTTTTCATCAGCTATTGTTCTAAGTTGATCTACTGTATATTTTTTATACAGTTTATCTAAATCAACTTTATCTGCTCCTTCTGATGTGGTTTCTTTCCCAGTCTCTGTAGTTTCTCCCTCATCAATTTTTGTCCCTTCAGAAGATTTTAGAACAACAGCCGGGGCTTCATCTTCTACCTCTTCATATCCTTTTGCGATAAGTTCGTCTTTTTTTGCAGTGGAGTCTGTCTCCATCACCAAATTCAATTTTTTTAACTTAAACATCATCTTACCTCCTAATTACTACATACTCTGAATAGTTCCAAACGTTTTTCAGGAATCCAGAGATCATGATAACGTCTATAATCTATTTGCCATGCGTTTGCCGCCTGATTTTCTTCCGGAGTGAAAATTCTTACTTTATCTTGCTTCGATACTGCTTGCGGTGATTTTTTAGGACAAATTATCCAGTTGATATCTTTTGCAGATGTGTCCGGCACAAGTCCTCCTGCTTCTTGCCCAACTGTTTTTCCATCATTCTTTTTGTAGATTGTTTTTAATCTTGATGATGGAACCTCAAGAATCGGCATGTCATCTATTGATTTGACTCTCGTGGAAATCTTTCCTTGTTTGAAATCAATGATATTCAGTCTCCTGCTACCTTCAAGCGCAGCGTTTAAGATCGCTGCTGTTAGAGGAGACATAGTAATAACCAATTCCGCAGCAGTAAAGATATCTCTAATTGCTGCTACATCAGCTAACAATTTTTCTAAAATAGTTTGTTTCGCAGGTGTATATCCTTCCGTTGCCTTACTTTTCGCTTTTGCAAGTGCAAAAATTTTGCTGTAGCGATAACTGTCGATTTCAGGGATTACATTGGCTCTTTGAAATTCTCCCAAGACTGCACCCGCATCTGCAACGAAATTTGTTTCATCTACATCCATAGCATCGAGAATGAATTTTCTTCCTCTATCTTGTGTCATTTGGAAGGTTTGATAAGTTAAAGTTACTGCTCCTTGAACATATCCCTTGTCGCGATCATAATCACCCATGCCTTGAGTAGTAATCGTTGGTATTTTAACTTCATTTCCACCGGTATATTTGACTTGACCGGCATTTTCTTCCATCCATCCGGTAGTCGATTCATCAATCATTTGTTGATCCAATTCTGTTTGAAAAATTTTACTGTACTCTAAAGTATTAATTGCCATTGTTATCTCCTCCTATCGTCTTAATGCTGATGCAAATTGTTCTTGCACCGATAATCCTGTTGTTGTATTCCCTCCGACTGAAGGCGTTTTACCTTTCATTCTTTCCTCAACCGCCTTTTGTAAACTGTCATCAAAAACTTTTTTCAAGGTTTTGATTTTTTCACCTGTCTTTTCAGCATCTTCTCCAAGCACAAAATCTAAGAATTCTCCCGGTAATTTTTCTTTTTCAAGCATTCCTCGCGCTTCCTCTTTCAGCGCAGACAAAGCTTTTTCGTCTTCTAATAATTTTACTTTGTCTTCCAGCTTCTTGAACTCCTCTGCTTTCTTTTCGTCCGCAGATAGTTTCGCAACCCTTTCCGCCTCTTTTACGGCATCTTGTTTTGCCTGTTCCAAATCAGCAGCATATTTTATTTGCGCAGATTTTTCCCACTCTGCTTTTAGGGTAGCAAGTTCATCTTCCGTATAAGCTTTCGGTTCTGTTCCTCGTCCCTCTCCCGTACCATCAGTATTACCAATTCCTTCTCCGCCACCTGTTCCACCATCTGTGGCAAACAACTGCAAATTAATTTTGTTTAATCCATACTTCATTGTTTTTCCTCCTTAAAATATTTTTTTGTATTTTAAAAGCCCTCCCGGAATACTCCGGAAAGGGCTATAAAACCATTTTGAAATTTTTTTCAATCAAAAAGCACCTCGGTTTTTCTACCTTAGTGCCTTAATCAAGTATTTCAATGCTTTTTATTTCCGACTGTAAAACAGCCAAATTCTTTGGTGCAAATAACATAGGCTCATCTCCTTCATCTTCTGCTTGCACATACTCTTCACAGAAAATCTCAATGATATCTCCGTCATTATATGTTATTTTTACATGCTTACCTTCACACTCTCTCATTTGGTCTATTGTAACCACTTCATTCACCTCTTTCTATGATAGGTCTTGCCGGAACAATGTGAGTTCCCTTTTTCCCATAGTGGATAGAAAATCTGTTTGTTAATATCGTTTTGCCGTTTTTTTCATCAATCCAATATCCAATCGGCTCTGTATGGGTAAAAAACTGTTTTCTAATCCATTTCCCTTTTTTATCTCTTTTTATTTCCCCGGTTCCTGCATATTGATAGACTAATTCTTGCGGATTAATTGCATCAAGAAGATAACTCTTTGTTCTTCCGTTTGCAAGTTCCTGTTTATAGTTGTTCGTTTCCAAGATATGTTTATCTTGATTTCCTTGATGAATGCTTAAATTGTAGTTCTCACGAACGTTCTTCTTAAGCTTTTCATCTTGATACAACAGTTTAAGTTCTTGCCATCTCTCACTATCATTATACTTCAAATTTTGAAACTCATCAAATGCTTTTGGGATATTATCTTTTCCTATGATTTTTTTGTATCTACCGTACTGCAAACCATCTGAAGTTCTGTTCATTTCTTTCTTCTTCAAGACT
>JBGZJG010000040.1:0-2601 GCA_041848665.1 Filifactor sp. | reverse complement strand
TTTTTTATAAAATGCTTTCATTCTCTTTTGTCATTCTCTTGCTCTAATTGTTTCAATAATTCTCCCACTTCATTGATTTTTTGTTGATATTGTCCCAAATTTCCCTGTTTTAAAATTTCTTGCGCCTCTTCAAATTTTCGATTTGCCTGTTTTATCTTTTCTTCATTGGTCAACGAAACTTCTGCCGATGTTTTTATCGGTTTCTGTACTCCCGAAAATTGTTGCTCTTCTTTTCCCTCCGAGGGAAAAATCTCGTTCAATGCCTCTGCCAAGGTTTCTTCCATCACAATTTTATCTTTGTATCCTACAATAATTCGTTTTACCTCAGGAATTGCATTTTCTCCTGCCGCACGAATGTAGAGCGGTTCAATATAAAGCAGAGAATTTTCAATCGGTATGGTCAAAATATGTCCTCGAAGCACTTCAGAACCTCGACTGTCCCAAAGCGATAAATCTTTGGAAATCTTATCGTTGTTGCTGAATTTTCCTTCCATTTGTTGCGGCCCTATGACAATTTTATCCTTCGGCATACGATATAAAAGAAGCTTTCCGTACTCATCTCCATCATTTCCTGCAATCAACAGCCCTGTCAAATTCTGCTTGGACTTCGGTGTATATGGAATACTGAGCAAAAATTCGGCATTTTTTTCTCCCGGAATACGGTAAGTGGAGTAAATCGACTCCATAGTCCATTCTTCCCCCTGATACATTTCGGTAGGAATATCCCACTTGTCTTCCCGATTATAAAACACTTGCAGGTCACTCATATGATAAGTTGCATAAATTTGTGACTGAATATCGAACAAGTACTGCGGATAACGCAAATGTGCCTTGATTTTTTCAGGCATTTGTTCCATATTTTGAAATAACTTCGGAAAGATGGCAGCATAGGTTTTCAATATCGGATCGGTATCATCTACAATATAAAAATTAACATCTCCATCATAGCTATCCACCACCGCTTTAAATGAATTGCGAATATAATTAAGCCCTCCTGCCTGCTCCATTCTCTCAGAGTACGGGTAATGAGATGAAATGGTATAGCCATCAATAATATACATAATCTTTCCATCTGCAATAACGGAGTAAATATCAGTATCGTAGGTTAAAAACGGAGCGATTTTTTTCACTCGACTCAGTACATCACGATAAATTAAAATACGACTCTCTTCGGTAATGTTGTCCGATATAAAAAGTTTAAAATCTTTTTCTTTTACAGAGAACAGCAACCGATTCCAAAAATTCAGCGGTATACCTCCTCGTCCTTCATATCCGGTCATCTCGTTGGATTCGCCCTTTGGATAATCAAACTCCAATTCTTTGGTATTTACAATCACATAGTCGCTCGACAATTCTCCAAAGTACACTTGCGGTTTTTGCAGAACAAGGTCACTATAAGTTGATTGAACCGGAACATTTTTCATAATCATATCCGGCTGTCCCGCCTGTGTCAACTGATTTACTGGTGCCATTGCAATTCCGTAACCATGTGTATATTTCAGTTTTGTATTAATCCAATTCTTTGCCTTATTCTCCAGCTTGCTTTTATCCATCTCTCGAACCGACAAAAAGACTTGTGTCAGTTTGCCGTCCAAAATATAGCGGTCAATATCCACATCGTTGAATTTGTAATAGCCTCTCAAGCCTTGAAGTTGATTAAACGCTTCTTTGGTCGGACGATAATCATTTAAACTGATATTGGAAACAGTTTCTTCATTTTTGACAATATCCTCAACAGTTAAGTTTTCCTGAATGTCAAATTCCCGAACCTGTATCTTATCCAATCCATATGCCAAATTCGTATACTTAATCGCATTTTCGATGTAAGGTTTCTCTTTGGAAAGTTCATTCGGTGCAACGACAAGGCTTTGTATACTCTGCTGTGCGACTACACCCCCAATGTTTGTGATTACCATCAAAACAACGGCAATCGCCAATGCTTTTTTGCTGTTTTTTTTGCGAAAAAGCAAAAAGAGCGCCATCATTCCTGCCAAAAGCGCATCAAAACGATACACCCACAAATTGATTACCACATCCGTATATCCTGCACCAAAAACCGCTCCTCTTGCAGAATAGAGAAGTTCATACGCTCTTAGAATACTTTTGGCGGCAACCAAAACAAAAAATAAACTGCCAAAAAAACGTCCCTTCTCCACCAACATTTCTAAAACTTTGTCCTTGATATTTTTCCGACGAGAACCGGGATAAAGATGAGTTATATTGGAATTTTCTTCCTTTTCACTCATAAGAGAAGGTGTCTTATATACAAGCAGTACTAAATAAAATACAAAGGTAACCAGAAACAAAATGACCAAAATATTGAGCATTGCCGCAAAGAAATCTACCAAAAACGGAAATCGAAAAATATAAAATCCGATGTCTCTATGAAATACCGGATCAACCACTCCAAAATCTCCTCCATATATAAATTGCAGCAGTTTCATCCAACTTTCCGAAGCAATCCTATTTGAAAACAGTCCTGCCAAAACAAAAGACAGTACTTTTATCACGATTCCGACTTTTTTCCTATCGGACTGTTCTTCTCCGATTTCAAACTTAGATAAAAATTTCTTGTAAATTTCTTTAAAATAAAGGAGAAAT
>JBGZJG010000039.1:0-3635 GCA_041848665.1 Filifactor sp. | reverse complement strand
TTTGATGAAGTATTCCTTTGGATTTCAATATTGTAAAAAACAAAACGTACGGAGGGTGTATGATGAAAAAAGTAGTTATTATAGGAGGCGTTGCAGGCGGCGCAGGTTGTGCGGCACGTCTTAGAAGATTGGAAAAAGATACGGAAATCATTTTGTTGGAGCGTGGCGAATACATTTCTTACGCCAATTGCGGATTGCCCTACCATGTCGGAGATGTAATCAAATCGAAGGACTCTCTTTTGCTTCAAACTCCCGAAGCAATGAAAAGTAAATTTGACATTGATGTTCGTGTTCAAAATGAAGTGCTTAACATAGACCGAAAAAACAAAACTGTCCTCGTCAAAAAAAATGACAGCGGAGAAACCTACGAAGAGCCTTATGATGTGTTGGTAATTTCGACCGGTTCATCCCCGATGCGTCCACCGATTCCGGGAATTGATTCTCCTCGTATTCGTACACTCTGGACAGTTCCCGATACCCAAACGATTCGAAAAATGGCACAAGAACAAAATGTAAAATCTGCCGCTGTAATCGGCGGTGGCTTTATCGGATTGGAAATGGCTGAAAATCTTCGTCATATAGGATTAAACGTCTCTCTGATAGAAGCATCAAATCAAGTTATGGCTCCTATGGATTATGAAATGTCACAATTACTGCACGAAAATATTACTCAAAACGGAGTTACCCTTCACTTAGGTGACGGCGTTAACTTTTTTGAGGAAAAACAAAATCACGTAACCATTGCCTTACAAAGCGGTACAAAAATACAAGCTGACCTTGTTATTCTTGCAATCGGAGTAAGACCGAATAGCCAACTTGCAAAATCTGCCGGTTTGGAGTTAAACGCACGAGGCGGTATCATAGTGGATGAATATATGCAAACCTCCGACCCTTCCATCTACGCTGTCGGAGATGTAATTGAAGTCAACGATTTCATTTTCGGCGGAAAAACAATGATTCCCTTGGCCGGTCCTGCCAACAAACAAGGTAGAATTGTGGCAGATAATATTGCCGGGAACAAACAAGCCTATGACGGAACACAAGGAACATCAGTTGCCAAAGTGTTTGACTTAACCGCCGCTTCCACCGGCTCCAATGAAAAAAATTTAATAAACCGAGGTTTTGTAAAAGGAAAAGATTATGAAAGCATCATCATTACACAAAATTCTCATGCAGGATATTATCCCGGTGCCGTTCCCATGACTTTGAAAGTTTTATTTTCCACAGACGGAAAAAAATTATTCGGGGCACAAATTATCGGTCGTGACGGTGTTGACAAACGGATTGATACCCTTGCAACCACTATTCGATTAGGCGGAGGCATAAAAGAGTTGAAAAATTTGGAGCTTGCTTATGCTCCTCCATATTCCTCAGCAAAAGATCCCGTCAACATGGCAGGATTTACATCCGAAAACGTACTCAATCACTTAGTCACATTTTCTTCGTGGAATATTGCACAAGAGCATCCGAACGCACTCTTACTTGATGTCAGAGAAGATGCGGAATTAATGGCTTTTGAACTCCCCAATGCCATTCACATTCCTCTTGGACAACTTAGAGACCGATTACATGAATTAGATGCCAAGAAAGAGATTATTACCTTTTGTGCAATCGGTGTTCGTTCTTACAATGCAGCAAGAATTTTGTTGCAAAACGGCTTTGAGAGCGTAAGATTATATCCCGGCGGTACAAAATTTTACCAATCAACACACTATGACAAGTATTTGAACATCCAAAACAACCCCCTATCCGTATCCGATACCGGAGAAGTTGAAAAGCTGTCTCCTCAAAATACTCCTGCGATAAGCATTCGATTAGATTGTAGCGGAATGCAATGTCCCGGACCAATCATGAAAGTATATGAAACCATCAACGAAATGAATGACGGAGATCTTGTAGAAGTGACCGCATCCGATCCGGGTTTTGTAAGAGATATCGGTGCATGGTGCAGAAGAACCGGAAACAAATTGGTCTCAAGCAGAAACATCGGAAGAGATTATGTTGCTGTTGTAGAAAAAAGCAATCTTCTTGCACCAAAACAACTCATACAAAAAGAAACACCTGATGGTAAAACAATCATTGTATTTTCCGGAGATTTGGATAAAGTCTTGGCAAGTTTCATCATAGCCAACGGTGCGGCAGCAATGGGGCGTCCGGTAACAATGTTCTTTACCTTCTGGGGACTTACCGTACTTCGTAAAGAGCAAAAACAAGCAGTCAAAAAAACATTTATGGAAAAAATGTTCGGTACAATGCTTCCTCGCGGAAGTAAAAAACTGAAACTATCTAAAATGAATATGGCAGGAATGGGCACTGCCATGATGAAAAAAATTATGAATGATAAAAATGTCGACTCATTAGAAACCCTCATTCAAAAAGCGATGAAATCCGGTGTAAAAATCGTAGCCTGCACCATGAGTATGGACGTAATGGGAATAAAAGAAGCAGAATTAATAGAAGGAGTGCAGCTCGGAGGCGTCGGCGCATATCTCGGAGATGCCGAAGAATCCAATGTAAATCTTTTCATCTAACTCTAACACTATTTTGAAATATAGATATAGTGTCTAATTATGAACAAGAAAATAAAATAGCACTTTAAAATGTCACAGATAAAATTAAAAAAGCTATGTAGCGAAAAGCTGATTTTTAAACAGGTAGATTTTATTATATCTTTAATCAGTGATTCGTATAACAAGACTTTTCAATAAAAATACCCTTCTTCTTTTAGGAACGATATTCCTATACTATTACAAATAAGCTCGACAAAAGGATATTACAACCTTTGTCGAGCTTATTTTCATTCATGATTTTACTTCCATAAAATAGCCATCTTCTATTCACTTTCAATATACATATAATACGAAACAACCTATCTCCCTACATCAAAGCATTCAACTTTTCAAAATCAATAATCCGAATTCCTCCGCGAAATGTTTCAATAATATTTTCCTGTACGAAATACTTGATCATGCGAGAGACCACTTCTCTCGCACTTCCGATATAACGTGCGATTTGTTCATGTGTCATCTTGATTTCAATACTGTTTTGTTTATTCGCCTCATTTTGCAAAAAAATAGCAAGCCGTTTATCCATGCCCATAAACAAGATTTGCTGCATAGCCCACATCACGTCAGAAAATCGAATGGTTGCAAGTTGGTAAGCAAAACACTGAACATAGATATTTTTTTCCCCCATCTTATGAAAGAACTCCGAATCAATCAGCAAAACCTCCGTATCTTCCTCTGCACCGATAAATACATCAAATGTGATTGTTTCGAGGACACAAGATGCCGACAGAATACAAATATCTCTCTCAAAAAGACGATACAAGGTAATCTCACGACCATCTTCCGACAGCAGATAGGTTCGCAAGTGCCCGCTTTTTATCAGCAAAATCCCTGCACAACGCTCCTGCATTCCATGAACCACAGCACCCTTTTTATAAAAAACGGAAACCGTATTTTGAAAGAATAATTCACGTTCCTGCTCCTTCAACTGATTCCAAAATGGAAAATTTTGTGCAAAAAGCAAATCATATTCCCTTTTTTCCATTATAGTCTCCCTTCAATGAAAAAAATATCAAATTTTGATTGAGCCAATTTTCATGCAAACCCTTATTTATACTATTCCCCAAT
>JBGZJG010000038.1:0-60602 GCA_041848665.1 Filifactor sp. | reverse complement strand
TCGATTATACTCCATTTTTTATATACCTTATATGTAATAACCTTCAATGCAAAAACAATTGAAACTTCAGACGATAGATTGTTGGTTACCATTATAAACAAGTTATATGAAACTGTAAATTTATTACTAAACAGCATCAACAGAAAGTAATTGCCAATAAAAAAAGATGCTCACTGTAAAATACAAGATAGCACCTTTTTTCTGCATAAATGATTCGTCAATCTTTCTGTAAGAGCAAATGAACGTTGAAAATAAAACAGTAAATTACTCCGAAAGTTCATAATTTATCATGGAAAGAACAGACATAGCTACGGTTTCCGTACGCAAAATTCGTTCTCCTAAGCTTAATGACACAATCCCCAAATCTCTGATTTGATTTGCCTCATCTTCTGTAATTCCGCCTTCCGGCCCTACAATCAACCCGATTTTCAGCAGTTTTGTACAGTCAATTTTTCGTTCCCGCAACTCTTTTTGCAAAATGCTTTTCAAAGAAGTTTGTTTTTCTTCCTCATAAAAAAATAAATTGAAATCATTTTTCTTCAAATGTTGCAGAAATTCTTTGAAATCCAAAGCCCGTTTTACAATGCTGACATCATTTCGTTTGCATTGTTTGGACGCTTCCAAACAAATTTTGTTCCAACGCTCGATTTTACTGTCATTGTTTTCCAGCTTTGCTACACAACGATGAAACCGTATGGGAATAATTTCATTCACACCCAACTCTGTCGATTTCTGTGCCAAGAACTCCATTCGATTTCCCTTTACAACCCCTTGATACAAAGTGGTATGCAACCCATTGTCCAAACTTCTCCGAACCATTTTTTCTATGGAAAATTCTATCTTCTCCTTACGCAAATCGGAGATGACGGCAATATATTCCTTTTTTTCACAATCAAAAATTTCAACCTTATCCCCTACCGTAAAACGCAATACTTTGGAAATATGTTTGATTTCTTCCTTGTCTTCTATACATGGATTTTTTTCAAAATCATGATTTGCATAAAAACGATCCATATTATTCTCCTCGTTTTGCTACCAAAGCGTTCCATTCTCCTTTTCGGAGCGTTTTTACAACAGAAAAACCTCTTTGTTCCATCGCTCGCAAGATTTCTTCCATTTTTTCATTGATGATACCTGATGCAATAAAAATTCCGTCCTTTTTCATATAATCCGACACTGTATCGAGCAAAATCAAAATAACATCCGCCATGATATTCGCCACTACGATGTCATACGTTCCGCTTACTTTCTCTGTTAGATTTCCTTCTTTTACGATAATTTCATCGCTCAAACGGTTGTATGCAATATTTTCTTTCGCCACTCGAACCGCCACAGGATCCAAATCAATCGCTTCTACCTTGGCAGCACCTAATTTTTTTCCGGCGATGGATAAAATCCCACTGCCACATCCGATATCCAAAACATCATCTTTTTCTCTTAAGGTTTCTTCCAAAAGCTGAATACACATCGCTGTCGTCTCATGTTCTCCTGTACCAAATGCCATGCCCGGATCCATGTCAATTACAACTTCACCATCTTTTGCTACATACTCCTCCCAAATCGGATGAATGACCATTTTTTCAGTCGCATGAAAGGTTTTGAAGTACTGTTTCCAACCTTCTTCCCAATCTTCCTGCTCCATTTCGGAAGAAGAAATTTCCGCTCGTCCTATCTCAAGTCCAAAGCTTGGAAGTTCTTCCATCCTATTTTTCAATTTCGCAATTTTTTCCTCATAATTTACTTCCTTCTTCGGAAAGTAGACACTGATAATTGCCTCATCTTTTTTGGAAATTTCCGCTCTCTCATCAATATAATCCCAAAACGGAAATTCTTCTTTGAAGTTTTCCATATCATTGGGATCAATAACGGAAATCCCCTTTGCTCCAAGTTGAAACAAAATTTCCGAAATTGCATCAACTGCCATAGGCGTTGTTATAATCTTGGTTTCTATCCACTTCATAAGTTGCTGCCCTCTATCCTAACATTTTTCCGGTTCCGGATAATCCACTCCAAAAGTATCCACAGTAACTTTTTCCATAACAACATCTTCAAGCGGTTTATCTCCACGATTGGTCTTAACTTTTTCCAATTCCATAACCAAGTCCAATCCTTCCACAACCTTTCCAAATCCCGCATATTCTCCATCCAAATGAGGGCTTACGGAACTCATCAGAAAGAATTGAGAACCTGCAGAGTTTGGCATCATCGTTCTCGCCATGGAAATGACTCCCGGAGTATGTCTTAACTCATTGACAAATCCGTTGCCCGAAAATTCTCCCTTTATACAATATCCCGGACCTCCGATTCCCGTTCCGTTCGGATCTCCGCCTTGTAACATAAACCCTTGAATAATTCTGTGAAAAATCAATCCATCATAAAATCCTTTTTTTACCAAACTGATGAAGTTGTTTACCGTATTAGGTGCAATTTCCGGATACAACTCGATTTTTATCGTTCCTTTTCCTTTTACTTCCATTGTAACAATTGGATTTGCCATATTATTTTCCTCCTAAATTTTTAGTTTCTATCAAGTAGTATACGAAAACTTTATACCCTTGTCAACAAAACACATATTTCCATATCTGTTTGCGTTATCACACAGGTTGGCATTAAACGAAACGACCTTCTTTAGACAAGGAAAACAGCATTTTTACCTCTCCTGCCAAATACAAAGAACCCGCAAAAACAATTGCATAATTCTTGTTTCGTATATGCTCCATTGCTGTTTTTACCGCTTGCTCAATCGTTGAAGCATAAACGATATCCTCTCCGAAAACAGGAACTTTTTTCGCTTGTTTTTGAAAGCTTTGTTGAGAAAAAGCTCCCTCTTTCTTATCAAAAATACAGCAGTTCTCTTCGTTGCCACAAAAAACTTGCATATCTTCCTGCTCAACAATATCAACTGTATCATATTTCTTTTCATCCATATACTTATCTGATGAAAATTTTTCGATAAATTCTTTTTTGGTTAAAGCTCGGCTCCCTTTTAGTTCTACAAAAATGACTTTTTCGGAAAGCTCTTTTAAGGCTAAAATTTCCGCATCTATATTTTTGTCCCGCATCATTCCCGTCACAAAAACAAAACCTTCGATTTTCTTTTTTTGCAAAAAATAAGATAAACTGCGATAAAGCATTTGTAAGCCAAAAGAATTATGCGCTCCGTCTACAAGTATAAGCGGAGAATTTGAGACAATCTCCATTCGTGCGGAAATTTTGGCATCTCGTATCCCTTTTCGTATTTGTTCTTCCGTAACTGAAATATGACGTTGTCCCACCAAGCAGTCTATTGCACTCAACGCAAGCGCCATATTTTCCGCTTGATAGATTCCGCTCATTGTACTTTCCGTTTTTGGATATCGTTTCCCAAGCGGAGTCTCAATATCGGCCGTCATGCTATCCCATTCCATTTCTGTAATTTTTATACATTCCGATTGCACAAAATAAATCGGTGATTGTTTTTCCTTAGCCTGCAAAAAAAGAACCTCTTTTGCCTCCTGCCTTTTCTGTACTCCCACCACAAGCGGAACTCCCGACTTGATAATTCCACTTTTCTCGTACGCAATTTTTTGCACCGTATTCCCCAAAATAGTTTCATGGTCGAAACCGATTGATGTAATGACACTTATAAGCGGAACACAAATATTTGTAGCATCGAACCTGCCGCCTAATCCAACCTCCAAAATAACAAAATCCGCTTTTTTCTGTGCATAATACAAAAATGCCACACTCGTCAAAACTTCAAACTCGGAAAGCCCCTCTCCCGTTTCCTGCTCCACAAGTTTTTCCGTCTTTTGTATCTGCTCCGCATATCGTACCAATTCTTCATCAGAAATATCGGCTCCATTTAACGAAATACGCTCGTTTACCTTCTCCAAATGCGGCGAAGTATATACCCCCGTACGATATCCCGCCTGTTGCAGGACACTTCCGAGATAAGTACTGACAGAACCTTTGCCATTTGTTCCCGCAACATGAATGATTTTCATAGCCTTATGCGGATTGCCGAAACACCTCATCATACATCTCATCCGTTCCAATCCTACTGTTCTGCTTATCTTCGGCCTATTCCATATATATTCTTCCGCTTCCCTGATATCCAAGTGAGCCTCCCCTTTACATCTTTCTGAAGTCTTTTTTTATTGCAATATATATTATAGCTTGATTTTATATTATTCTCAAATCAATATCCTTTCATAAATCAACCTATGAAGGAGTATGTCCGTTTACCGAAAACCCTCTTCATTCCATCGCCGTTTTATAGGTGCACTTCTTATCCAAAAACTTATTCCTCTTCTTTCAATGCGCCATTTAAAAATACGTTGAAAATAGTAAACAACAACGCTGCCAGAGTTGCCGAACCCAAACCTCCTACACTGAACTGCGGTGTCAAAAATGCCGCAAGTCCAAATACAATTCCATTTACAATTAACGAAAAGAACCCTAAGGTCATAACGGTAATCGGAAGTGAAATAAGTTGCAAAAAAGGTTTCACCAAAACATTCAACACCGACAAAATAATTCCGCCTAAAAATGCCGCTCCTATCCCACCGATATATACACTCTGCATCAAAGTAGAAATCATATACAAAATAATTGCATAAACAATCGCCCTCGAAAAAATTCCTTTCATAACGTACTCCCCCTTTAAATAAAAATAAAATACAACAAAATTTTTTGTCTTTCGAACAAATCATTTTCCTGTATTTTATTTATATCCTAATAAGGCTACCCAAAACATGTGCTTTTTTCAAATTATAAAACAAATTTCGGTTAGATAAATTTTTATCGTATCAATATTATAGTCGTTTCATCAAATCAAATACAAATTTCCCTTTATTCGATTCATTACTCCGATTTCTCGAATTTCCTGTTCCTTAATCGCTTCATCAACCAATTCTTCAATATTCAAGACCTCTTCCGCTTTGCGTATTCTCTCCATCTTCGGTTTTGTTGCAGGATGTTTTGGCAAAAACACTGTACAACAATCTTCCTCCGGAATAATGGAAATATCGAAGGTATCAATCCTTCTTGCAACTTGGATAATATCTTCTTTGTCAAAAGAAATCAACGGACGAAAAACAGGTATTTGACGCACAACGGAATTTGTCGCCTGCAATCCTTCCACAGTCTGTGATGCAACCTGACCGATACTTTCTCCGGTCGCCAGACAACCGCAATTATTATCCAAGGCAAGTTTTTCCGCAATCCGCATCATAAATCTTCGTGACAAGATTGTCATAAATTCTTCGGGACATTTTTGTGCAATTTCTTTTTGAATGGGCAATAGATTTATCATGTGTATTTTGATTTTTTCCGTATAACGAGATAGATGTGTTGCAAGCAACTCTATCTTCTCCTTTGACTTTTCACTGGTAAAAGGAAAACTGTGAAAATGTACCGCTTCAATCGCAAGCCCTCTTTTTGCAATCATGTAAGTTGCAACCGGCGAATCAATCCCTCCCGAAAGCAAAATCATTGCACGACCATTTACTCCTACCGGCATCCCGCCTACTCCGTTTTCCTTTTCACAGAAAATAACATTTCCACTGTTACGAACTTCCACATGAATGTCAATATCCGGCTCATTGACATCCACTTTGAGAGGAGTTTGAGAAGTGGATAAAATATATCCTCCGATGTCCCTTGCCATTTCCGGAGATGTCATTGGAAAGCTCTTATCTCCTCTTCTTGCGGAAATTTTAAAAGTTTTTACATTCTTATTTCTTACAAGTTCTTCATAAAACGCAAATGCTGTCTTTTTTGCAATGTCATACCCCGGCTCCGTCTTAATGACAGGACTGTAAGACATAACACCAAATACGTTTTTAATCCTTCGCAGCACCTCCGCTTCTAACTGCGGCTCAAAATCAATATAGGTTCTGCCATCTGCCTTATAGACACGAAAACCTTCCAAGCCATATAATGCACGTTTCAAATTTTTAATCAAATGTTTTTCAAAAGTGGGGCGGTTCGCACCCTTAATTGCAACTTCTCCATTTCTGATAACGATTGAATTATACATTTCTTCCCTTTCCGAATTTCATAATTGTACGAATTTCGTTCACATTTTCTTTTAAAACAGTTACCACTCTTTCCATTTCTTCAATGCTATTTTCCTCGCTGAAAGAAAAACGAATTGCTCCTTCTTTTTCTTCTTTCTTAAACCCCACAGCATTCAATACGTGTGAGCCGGCTTTCTTGGAAGAACATGCCGAGCCGGTGGATACATAAATTCCCTTTGCCTCTAAGCTATGCAGTAAAATTTCTCCTCGAAGTCCGATAAAAGACATGTTGAGAATATGACAAACACTATCTTCCGGCGATAAAATAATAACTTTATCAATTTCTTCCACAATTCTATTTTTCAAATAATCTTTTGTATTCTCAATTTGTTTCAATTTTTCGTTCATTTGTGGATAGAATGTCTTGATTGCCTCTCCCATACCATAAATCCCCGGAACATTTTCCGTACCGGAACGAAAATTCTTTTCCTGCCCACCCCCAAGAATATATGCAGGCAATTTTACGCCCATTCTGTGATACAAAAATCCTACACCTTTAGGAGCATGTATCTTGTGGCCCGATGCACTCAAAAAATCAATAACACCCTCGCACAAACTTATCGGCTCTTTAAGATATGCTTGAACCGCATCAATATGAATTAATATTTGAGGATTGTTCCTTTTGACCGCCTTGGCAATCGCCATAAAGTCGGTTTTACTTCCCAATTCATTATTTACTGCCATCAAGCTGATCAATGCCGTATCTTCTCTAAGATTTTCCAAAACCTGCTCCGTCGTAATGCTCCCCTCTTTTGTCGGCTTGAGATATGTAACGACAAACCCGTTTTCTTCCATCTTCTTCATTGCCTCCAACGTAGCCGGATGCTCAACCATAGATGTAACAATATGTTTTTTTCGACTGCTTGAAACAGATGCAATTGCTGTATTAATCGACTCTGTTCCACCTGAAGTAAAAGTAATCTCCTTATCTTCGCATCCAAGTGTTGATGCGATATAACGACGATATTCTTCAATCTTTTTGCTAACGACAATTCCTCTCTCATAGATTGCCGAAGGATTGTAATATTGCTCCCTCAACGCAGATGTGATTGCTTCACAGGTTTGAAGATATGGCTTGGTCGTTGCACTGTTATCCAAATAAATTTCTCTTTCTGTTGTCATAATACATTCCTCAAAATTTTTATTTTATATAACTTACAAATAATACAAAAATGCTATGCTTTTTTTCATTCATCCAAACTAATCACGTATCAACAAATGCTTTAACAAAACACATTGTATGATAAGAAATTAATTAGTGAAGATACAACATTCTTTCAATAAAAAACGTTTGTACATAAAACAAATCTTTTTCTTTACATTTCCCTTTGCCGCGAAACACCTATGAAAACTATCATAAACTCCACTTTCTATAAGTTATCCTTTTTGCCATATCTTTGACAAACAATATGAAGTCCTATATGTTTATAGAGTGTTTCCTCTTACAATACAAATCAAACGATTTTTCTAACCCAAAATAAAGTTACTCCATTTGTTGCAGATAAAATAACTTCCGATTGAGCAAAAATTTAGCTGTTAAACCGATGAAAGTTCCTGTTCCAAGAGAAACATATGCCATTGCCGGAAAATATACAATAATAGACATATTTTGTATCATAAGTCCTGCTATCACAAGCTGACCGATATTAAAGGACAACGCCCCTACAATACTCACACCGACAATACTGACATCGAATTTCTCCATCTTTTTTGCCGCCACCATGGCGCAAAAACTGAACACTCCCCCACAAAAGCTATACAAAAAAGCGGACATTCCTCCGCCAAACAAAGAGCCCAAAAAAATCCGGAGCATGAGTACAACAAACACATCTTTTTTGCTGATACTATATAAAAGCAAAACTGTGATAATATTGGTTAAACCAAGCTTTGCCCCTGGTGCAATAAAATGAAGTCCGGGCAACATATTCTCAATGATATGAAGGATTAAGGAATAAGATACCATCAATCCCAAAAAAGCGATTCTTTTTGTCTTCTTCAATCTTCTTCTCTTTTCTGAATAAGAACAGCTCCTCTGTTCTCCATATTTTTATAGCATTCTCT
Source organism: Filifactor sp. (assembly GCA_041848665.1). Lineage (GTDB taxonomy): Bacteria > Bacillota > Clostridia > Peptostreptococcales > Filifactoraceae > Filifactor. Next base: position 52,479 of record JBGZJG010000038.1, on the reverse strand, counting down.
CAATAAACGAAAGTCATTCATTTTATCTGAATCTATTCACAATTCCACTAAGTGCAAACCCGAAAAAACTTCCAATCGAAACAGTTCCTACACAAAGAAGTACCAAATCTCTCAAATAATTCGGTTCTCTACGAACCACAGATACCGCTTCACACGCTATATATACAGTTATACTTATCATAACGGGAAGATAATTCTTTCTTTTTAATTTCATCCCAATCATAAAAAATATGGGAAAAACAAAAATAAATATTCCAAAACTACCTGCTGACAACAATTCTTGTAATATTGGGAAATTCTTTAACATAACACTTCTCCATAAACTCTCATTGCACAATGGAATCAAAGGATTGTTCGTTTTCCTCTCGATGTGATTTTATCGTAATATACATTTTATGCGGCAATGCCACTATCATCTGTCCATTTCGATCGATAAAACCCATCTTCATACAGATTTTATGAGGTGTATTCGACTGCACCACTTCCACTCCTCCATCGTGAATCCAATAGACTTCATGTCCGCCATTACCATCATAAAAATCAAATTTTTTATCAAACCGGTTGTCGATTTCATACATAGCAACAACTTTTCCATCATGTACTACTTCTATTGTTTTCATAGAACTGTTTTGTTGAAATCCTACAAAAAACATCCCGACAGTTGCAACGACAAGAACCATCAAGACAATAACAAAATCGCCTCTTTTTAACATCGTAATCAATAACCTTCTTTTCCAAGCAAATGAAACATATTTTTCTTATATTCCTCTACCCCCGGCTGATTAAACGGATTGACCGCCAAAAGATATCCGCTGATTGCACAAGCTTTTTCAAAGAAGTACATCAAGTATCCTATATAATATTCATTTAATTCAGGCAAGTTAATCAAGAGATTCGGTACATTTCCCTTAACATGTGCCATCGCCGTTGCTTCCAATGCCTTTTGATTGATTAGATCAACCGTTTTTCCTGAAATATAATTAATTCCGTCAATATCATCCTCCATATAGGGTATCTCAATATCTACGCCGGGTTTTTCAATACGAAGCACTGTCTCAAACAACATTCTTCTTCCATCTTGAATGTATTGTCCCATAGAATGCAAATCTGTGGAAAAAATAACCGATGCCGGAAAAATCCCTTTGCCGTCCTTTCCTTCACTCTCGCCGAATAATTGCTTGTACCATTCACTAAAATACTGCAAATTCGGTTCATAGCTGACCAAAAGTTCTATATTTTTCCCTTTGTTGTACAAAATGTTGCGAATAGCAGCATAAGATTGACATATATTCTCCATTCCCATTGTGTTTTTGCTTTCTTCCATACAATCAAAAGCTCCTTGCATCAATCTGTCAATATCAAATCCTTCTACTGCAATCGGCAACAATCCGACTGCGGTAAATACGGAATATCTTCCGCCGATATTGTCCGCAATGACAAAGGTCTCATACCCCTCTTCATTGGCAAGCTTTTTCAATGCACCTCGTTTTGCATCCGTAGTAACAAAAATTCGGTTTTTCGCCTCTTCTTTGCCATAACGACTTTCCAAAACTTCCCGTAAAATACGAAACGCAATCGCCGGTTCGGTAGTTGTTCCCGACTTTGAAATCACATTGATGGAAAATTCTTTCTCTTTGATAAATTCCACAAGTTGTGCCAAATACACTCCACTGATGGAATTTCCTGCAAAAATCACTGTGGTTTTTGATTTTGCAAACGGATTTTTTAACGCTTCAATGACTGCTTTTGCCCCAAGATACGAACCACCGATACCAATGGTAATCAGATACTCGGAATGTGAATTTATTTTTTTTGCCGCTTGTTTAATCCGTTCAAATTCCTTTTTGTCATAATTTTGCGGCAAATTTTGCCACCCTAAAAAATCATTGCCCGCACCGCTTTCTTCTTGAAGTGTTTGATCTGCATTTTTTGCAAAAAAAAGCATTTGTTCCATTTCATCATTCCGTACATGATTTTTCAGATAGTTGTATTCCAATGTCAATTTTTTCATTTTCGACTTCCTCTTTTCTCTTAAGCATTTTTGGATAGACGCATCCTACAAAAAATTACTTACTTTCCCAAAACATGTTTTATTCTTCCGCCAAAATTGAATTTGCAATATTTAAAGCATGGTCGGATACTCTTTCCAAATTACTGAATAAATCCAAAAACATAATTCCCGCTTCCGGATAACATATGTTATTGTTCAATCTATGAATATGACCTGCCCTACATGCTTTTTCTATCATATCTACCTGATTTTCGATACGCAGTGTCTCTTCCGCAAACTCTGCTTTGCCTGTCTTTCTCGCCTGCAAAGAGGTTTCCAATGCACTGTTTACCTTTGTATACATAATATCAATATCTTTTAATGCATCCTCAGAGAAATTTAACTTCTCTTCGATAACATGTTCTGCAAGCTCCGCAATATTTTCCGCATGGTCTCCCACACGCTCAATATTATTCACCACATTGAAAAGACTATCCACAATGACACGGTCATGCTCGGACAATGTTGCATTAGACAGCTTAACCAAATATGCAACGAGTTCTCTCTCCATTTGATTAATATCTTTCTCCAACTCAAAAGTGCGTCTCACAGAAGTTTCATTCTTATTTACAAATCCGTCCATTGCATTTTTTACCGATTCTTGCGCAAGATACCCCATATTTAAACATTCCACAATTGTATTTTCCAATGCAAACTTCGGTGTTTCAAGCATACGATCATCCAAATGACTTCTGCGAATTGCATTCCTTTCTTCCTCCGTTTCCGGAACAATTTTTTCTGCAAATTTTACAATATAGCCGGCAAGCGGAAACTGTATAATCACGTTGACAATATTAAATAAGGAGTGGGCATTTGCAATTTGCCTGGCAACGGAGTTCGGATCCATAGCAACGACAATTTTGGTTATCGGATAGGTCAATACTAAAGAAAACAACACCGTTCCGATGACATTGAACACAAGGTGCATAACTGCCGCACGTTGTGCATTCTTGTTTGCACCGATACTTGAAATCAGTGCTGTCGTACAAGTTCCGATATTATCCCCATACAAAATCGGAAGTGCCGATGCCAACGGTAAAATCCCTTGTGAAGCTAACGCTACCAATATCCCGATAGATGCGGAAGAACTTTGAAGTACCAAGGTTAGCATAAATCCCATCAATATCCCCATAAACATATTGTCTCCAAAAAAGATGAGTGCATTCCGAAATCCTTCATATTCTCTAAGCGGAAGCATGGACTCCTTCATAAAAGTCATTCCTACAAACAAAATTCCAAACCCGATTAAAATCTCCGCAAAATTTCTCGCCTTATTCGTCTGCTTAACCATCATAAAAACAACACCGATTCCAACTGCAACCGGCGCAACTGCCTCTAAATCAAAAGACACTAACTGTGCAGTTACGGTAGTACCGACGTTGGCACCCATGATGATGCCAATTGCTTGATTTAAATTCATCAATCCCGCATTTACAAAACCCACAACCATAACCGTTGTTGCCGAAGAACTTTGAATAATTCCTGTAACAAACAATCCTACCAATACCGAAATAAAACGATTTTTCGTAAGAAAGCCGATAATATTTCTCATCTTATCGCCTGCCGCTTTTTGTAGGCCATCCCCCATTAAATTCATTCCATATAAGAACATCCCCAACCCGGCAAAAAGCTTCGGAATTAATTGTAATACCATTGTATCCTCCCACAATTTTATTTTTAGCTAAGGTCTATTTATACCAAAATTTACCGAAAATACAATCTTTTAAAAATTTTTATTTTGTCATCCGCACACAAAAAAAAGAAATGCCTTTCCTATTTTTCATCAAAGATTATTCATCTGCACAAATTAAAATATCTTCTCTCACAAACTCACAATCCTCAAAACCGATAATCTCCGATTTTAGAATTTTTGTAAGCTCCTCATAAGCATTTTGTCTAATTCCCAACTTATCTTCACATATTTCCACTCTTATTCTGTCTTTTATCCCCTTTTCATGATAAATCTCCTCCACTGACTGTCTCCATACGAAAATAGTCGTTTTATCATTTTCCAGATATATTTTATCATCATTTGGAAAAATATGAAACAAAAAGCAATGATTATATGGTGTTATTTCCCCCAAAATTGTATAGTCCATTTTTCTCTCCATCTTCTTCCTTGTATTCCAAAGTTTAATCGTTCGAAAAGATATATCGAATCGGTCGTTCAAATTTTTTTGCTGAAATAAAAATAGTTTCATCTTGTTTTATACTGACATGAAAACCGTAGACTTTTCTCATAAAGACTACCGTATTGCTTCGTTCTTCCAAATAACGATACAATCTGTCGCTGTCTCCTATGACATGAATTTCATAGGTTGGCGCAATCTCGTTATTATTGATATCCAAGTGATTTCCTGCCAACGTGATACCGGATAAATTTGTGAGCCTCTGTTCATTAATCGAAATAAATTCTGCACCGTTTTGCCTAAGTTCATTCACAAGCAACAGCATCGTCTTTTTCCCATCTATAAGAGCCGCAATGTTTTCTTCTTCTCCCGAATCAATGCGAATGATAATCCCGGAACCTACTACACTCTTTTCTCCTGCAATAGATTGCAAATACTTTACCTGCTCACTCAATCTCCGGTACTCTTTGCTACCTCCCGCATGATATAACTCCATATCTTTCTTTTCTCGCTCCAAATGCCGAAGTTCTTTCTTCAAATGATTGATTTCCTTCTTTTCGGAATTTATTTGATTTGCCAACTGCCGAGAAACATACGAGATTTCCCGTCCCGCAACGGAAGGACTGTTGATTTGAAAGCTAATCAAAATGCCGATAAGGACAGAAATCAATAAAATATCCGTTCTCAAAGTTCGCCTATGATTAAATTTTGCACAAAAATTTTTAATCAACAACAAAACTTTCTCCTTTTTCCTTTTCATTGTCAATATCAACACCCTGTTCGGCAAATATCGCAATTATCTTCTCCCAAATTTCGTCGACTCCCGTCTTTTTTAGAGAAGAAATCGGTAATACCGGTTCCTCCTTGCTCATATTCAATTTTTTTCGTATAATTGAGATATTTTTCAAAAGTTGACTTTTTTTGATTTTATCCGATTTTGTTGCAATGACACTAACGGGTATGTTCCAATGTTTCGAAAATTCATACATCTGCACATCCGTATCTTTGGGTTCATGACGAATATCCACCAATAAGAACAAATGTATTAACTTGCTTGATTGGATAAAATAATCTTCCATCATTTTCCCCCAATGTTCTTGCTCCGCCTTGGATAGTTTTGCATATCCGTATCCCGGCAAATCCACAAAATAAAACTGTTGATTTACCGTAAAAAAATTTATGGTGCGTGTCTTTCCCGGACTTTGACTGACACGTGCAATGCTCCTTCTCTTTAATAAGGTATTTATTGCAGACGATTTCCCCACATTAGAGCGACCGGCAAATGCGATTTCCAAAAGATTATCCTTAGGATAGTGCTCCGGTTTTACTGCACTCAAATTCATCTGTACATCATTGATTTTCATAAATTCCTCTTTTCGTTCAAATTGCATTTTTGATAAAACACAAACCATTTGCTGTACACGCCAAAACAACCGACTATACGTTCTATCGGTTGTTCTGATGTCAAAAATCTGCTCACTCATGTCATAATTCACGGAAAGAACATCTTTCTTCCTTTTCCTTACACAAAAATTGGCTTTTCCTTTTTTATCCGACGAAAGATTTTCCGCTTTCCTTTGATATGGTACAGTTCTTATATACAATTATTTTTTCTTATTTTCTTTTTTTACTGCCACTTTTTTTGGTTTATCCAACACCAGTGCATACTCCAATACTTCTTCCATCGTTTTAACCGGACGGAAAGTAATGTTTTTGCGAACATTCATTGGAATATCTTCAATATTTCTTTCATTTTCATATGGAAGAATGATTTCCCTGATACCGGCACGATATGCCGCCAATACCTTCTCCTTAATTCCTCCTACCGCCAAAACTTTACCTCTCAGCGTAATTTCTCCTGTCATTGCAATTTGAGAACGTACCGGGATTTTTGTTACTGCCGACAACATTGCTGTTGTCATAGAAATTCCAGCAGAAGGTCCGTCTTTCGGAATTGCACCCTCCGGAATGTGAATATGCACATCCGTATCCTTATAAAAATCCGGATTAATAGCATACTTATCCGCAACCGAACGCAAATAAGAATATCCGGTTCTTGCCGACTCCTTCATCACATCTCCCATTTGTCCCGTCAACTCCAATTTGCCGGTTCCATGCATGCATCCCACCTCAATCGTTAAGGTCTCCCCTCCAACTTGAGTCCATGCCATTCCGTTCACACTTCCAATTTCCGGAGTGCTTTCTGCAACATCATAACGGAACTTTGTTTTGCCAAGATATTTCGTCAAATTTTTCATAGTGATGAGTGCACTTGACTTATCTCTATCCTTTACTTTCTCAATTGCACATTTCCTGCAAATTTTTCCGATTTCACGTTCTAAATTCCGCACACCGGATTCCCGAGTATATCCTGTGATGACTGCACGCAACGTATCGTCGGAAATTTTCAAATATTCTTTTGTCAATCCGTTTTCCTTGCATATTTTCGGAATCAAAAAGCTTCTCGCAATGTGAAGTTTTTCTTCTTCCGTATAACCGCTTACCTCAATAACCTCCATTCGGTCAAGAAGTGGTCTTGGTATTGTGGAAAGACTGTTTGCCGTCGTAATAAAAAGCACCTTAGATAAATCAAACGGCAATTCCAAGTAATGGTCGGTAAACTCTTTATTTTGTTCAGGATCAAGTACTTCAAGCATAGCTGAAGCGGGATCTCCTCTAAAATCCGATGCCATCTTATCTATTTCGTCAAAGAGAAAGACCGGATTTTTTACTTTTGCATCTTTAATCGAAGTTATGACTCGACCGGGAATTGCTCCAATATAGGTTCTTCTGTGTCCTCTGATTTCCGCTTCATCACGAACTCCCCCCAAAGACATACGAATAAACTTTCGTTCCAATGCCCTTGCAACGGAACGTGCAATGGATGTTTTTCCTACTCCCGGAGGTCCGACCAAACAAATAATCGGCCCTTTTAATCCCTTTGAAATTTGTCTTACCGCTAAAAATTCTAAAATTCTCTCTTTTACCTTTTCCAACCCATAATGATCTTTTTCCAAAACGCTTTGCGCATAATTAATATCCAACTTATCCTTGGTCTGTTTATTCCAAGGCAGTTCAAAAATCGTATCCAAATAAGTTCTTGCCACACTGCTCTCTGAAGACATAGCAGGGAGTTTGCCATAACGAACGATTTCCTTCTCGATTTTCACCTTCAGTTCTTTCGATACTTTAAGGTTATGCAGCTTATCCATATATTCCTGTGTTTCATCAGAAATATTCTCTTCTCCGAGTTCTTTACGAATAGCTCTTATCTGTTCTCTCAAATAATAGTCTTTTTGAAACCGATTAACCTGTTCCTTCACTTCCGTTTCAATTTTGCTCTCAATTTGCAAAACATCCATTTCTTCAAGCAAAAAGGCATATAGCAACTTTAGACGTTCCTCCGGAATAAACTCCTCCAAAAGAACTTGCTTTGTACTCTGTTTAAAGTACACATAAGATGCAATCAAATCGGCAAATTGAGAAATATCCGCTACTTCCTCCAATCCCAACAACAACTCCGGAGAAACACGATTTTCCATGTGCACATATTGTTCAAAGCTCTTCAACACCATTCTCATCAAAGCCTGTCCTTCCACACCAGGCTCGTAATCTTGAAAATCTCCCTTCTCCAAAGTTACGGAAAAATAAGGATCGATTGCATCATATTTTGTAATTACACCACGATAGAGCCCTTCCACCAAAACCCGCACACTGCTGCCCGGAAGTTTTAGAAGTTGCTTAATCCTACATACCGTACCAACCTCAAAAATATCTTCTTCCTTAGGCAACTCAATTTCCTGATCCTTTTGAGAAACCAAAAATATCAACTGTTCTTTTTCCATTGCGGCTTCAAGTGCCAAAACGGATTTTTCCCTTCCTATATCGAAATGACTTACCGTATGAGGAAAAATATTAATTCCCCTCAAAGGAATCAGCGGTAATTTCATTTTTTTACTTTTTCTCGGCATTACAAATTCTCCTATCTTTTTTATAATCGTTCTTCTATCATCATCTTTATGAAGATACACATTCGGAAGTATTTACACTTTGTACTATTTCTCCAATAAAATCACCCTACATTGCAGTATGATTAAAAAATCAAATTCCTATACAATCGAAAAATAAGGGTATCCTTCCTAAAACAAGACAATTCTTTTTCTTGGAGAGTGCCATCAAAGCCTTTGCAAGAAAAAATATTCGCATGATAAAATAACCATTCAAACGATTTTATATAGCATCAAAACCTTTGAAAAAAATTCCCTGCCAATTCCATCAAATCATCTTGTTATCTATAAACTAAATACCCCATCTTTATGCGACATATACAAAAATATCTTACTAACATATCATTTTTAATTACATTCCATTAAAAGTTACCATTTTTTTGGATATTCTTCAATACTTCCATCCATTATTTTTTATTTTTTCATTCATAGTTTCTTCTACAATTTATAATGTTTTGTATTTTTAAACACAAACGGCTTATAAAATAATCCCTTCTAATCAAATTAGACACAAAATAAAAAATAAATGTATTTTTCAACAGAAATTTGTTATAATTTTTTCTATTCCTTTTTGATACTTTCTCAAATTATTGAAAATCAGCACCTTCCAATTTTTCGTTGTTAAAACGCCAGTATTTTCAATATAGTTCGATATATTACGAATTATTTATTATTTTTTTTGAAAATAATCCTGAAAAAATAGTTTTTTTGTTTTATTTAAAAAGATATGTAAAGTTATCCACAGTCATTATATTTCCGATTTTTACATTATTGTAAAAAAAAATATTTTTTTTGAGTATTTTTTTCAAAAAAAAGAAGGAATTTGTAAATATTTGTGGAATGATAATAACAATAGGAAAAATACTACATATTTCTATTAATTTTAAAAAATGTAAAAGAAATTCATTTTAAGGAACAGGGGGGTGTAATGTTTGGAGTTTTTTATTCGATGTTTTTTTGTAATTGCTCTTATTTTCATTTTTATTCAAATTATTAAAATGATTGTAGCTACTTCATATACTCCTTACGGTTTAACGGAAAATACCTTGCCTTCTCCGGAAGAATATCGGTACGTCAATCGTAAAAAACGTAGTTTACGCACCGCAAAGCGAACAAAACAAAAAAGAACTGCACCGATTGCCGAAAAACATGCGGTAAATGAAACCAATTATTCAAACAGCAATTACAATTCTTATCAATCTTTAAAAAATCGCTACAAATAAAAAAACAACATTTCCTATAACAAAAATGTTGTTTTTTTATTTGTATTTTTGTCCTATAACCCTTTATTTATAATAAGTTACATTTTTTTAAGATAGAAACTGCTTTTTGTCCCTTTCCCAAAGAAAGAAAATCTTCCTGTGTCACAATCTTCCCTTTGAATAACAAAATAACATAAGTCATCCCTGCAAGTCCCATTGCAACGAGAGTGGCAAGCTTGTTTGATGTACCTTCACCCAATGCATAATTCAAAATATGCAGTACCAATTTATGAGAGACAAAGGCAACCATTCCCATTGTAAGAGAAACTATGACCGGTCGTACAAACACTTTCCCCATATCAAAATGCAAATTCAAAATCTTTTTTACCGCAATAAAATCAAGTACCGAAGAAATCATATATGCGATTAGAGTTCCGATTGCAGCCCCCCGCACTCCCAAATGAGGATTAAGCGTTAAAGTATAGGTCAATGCAATCTTAAAAATGCACCCTACCATCAAATTCAAAACAGGCAAAAAAACTTTTCCTATTCCTTGCAAGATGGCTGTTAACACTTGAATGAGACTTAAAAATACAACCCCTGCCGCTGCAATAAACAAGATTTGTCCCGGAACAAAACTTGGTTCTTTTGGAAAAAGCAATGCCATAATCGGTTCCGATAATGCCATCAAGCCTATCCCCGCAGGCAAACCGATTAACAAAGCAAAGCGAATGGATAAAATTGCATTGTCCTGTGCCGTTTCTTTTTTTCCTTGCGAATACGCATAAGAAATTACCGGTACAATACTCATGGCAATTGCTGAAATTACAATGGACGGAAGATTTACCATCGTAGTAGCCATTCCACTAAGCTGTCCAAGCATGGAATTGGCTTCCAGCTCTGTCACACCGCTTTTTTTGAGAAGTCCTATAACCATATTGGCATCGATAAAATCCATAATCGGTTTTACCAATGCTCCTATGATGATTGGAACAGCTATCATCAAGAGCTCCGCTACAATCGCACTCTTTCTTTCTTTTTCATACAAAGGACTTTCTATTTTTTCAAGTGCAATTTTCTTTTTCTCTCGCAAATAAAAAAACAATACTGTCACAGTTCCGAAAATTGCCCCTGCCGTTGCTCCAAAGGACGCTCCCGCCGCTCCATATTCCAATCCTCTCTTTGCCATGACAATCGCCAAACAAAGTCCTACAATCACTCTCCCGATTTGCTCAAAAATTTGGGATACGGCAGAAGGACCCATCGTATTTCTTCCTTGAAAAAAACCTCGGTATCCCGACATAATCGGAACAAAGAACAATGCTAAAGCCAATGCTTTTAAAGAATACACCGCTTTGGGATTATGCAACATATTCGTTGCCAAAGAATCGGAAAAAAGGAACAAAAAAAATGATGTAAACAACCCGATTACAGCCATAAACGGCAAAATCGTATGAAAAATCTCATTTGCTCCTCGAATATTGCCTTTTGCTCTCCGCTCTGCCACCATTTTGGAAATTGCAATCGGAAATCCGGAAGTTGCAATTGCCAACAGCATTACATAAATCGGATATGCCGAACTGTAATAGCCCATTCCTGTCGAAGTGATAATCGAAACAAGCGGTATTTTAAACACTGCACCCAATATTTTAACCAAAATTCCTGCTACCCCTAAAATAGCAGCTCCTTTTACAAAGGTATTTTTTCCGGATTCACTCATAAATCTTTCTCCTCTTTTTGTTATTGTTCTTTCAAGCATGATAAAAAACAAATAGTTCGCTCATTCATTGTTCCCGCATTTTCTTTTGTCTTTCATGCACTTTCTTTTAAAAACCTCATACTGTTATAAAGTCAAATATACCTATTTTTATATGATTTTATTTCATCTTATTCTTTCATATTTTAAGATACGGATAATTATATCACTAATCCCCTATTTTTGTGTGCACTATTTCATAAAAAAAGAAAAACATTCACAAATGGAACGTTTTTCCTTTTTTTTAATCATATTTTATTCTGCATCGGTTTGTGCATTATCAGCGGCAGGTGCAGGTTCTGCATTATCGGCTGCCGGTGTAGGCTCTGTTTGAGTGGACGCTTTTTGTTCATCTAATTTTTTATTGATTTCTTCCAATATCTTTTTGACATTTTCTTCATCTTTTTCAATCTTTGCTTCTTGTTTCAAAGCCTCGATTACCTTATCATACTTTTCATATTCCAAATTGGAACGAATGCTTTCTTGTACGCTCTCAAACTTTTGTACTTCATCTTTTTTATCAATGACCTTAATAATATGATAACCGAATTCTGATTCCACGATTTCGGAAATTTCTCCCGGTTTCATAGAAAATGCAGCATCAGAGAACGGTTTTACCATCGTATATTTATCAAAGTATCCCAAATCTCCTCCATTTACCGCAGAACCGGTATCTTCCGAATACGTTTTTGCTAATTCTGCAAAATTTCCACCATCTTTAGCCAATTTCAATACTTTTTCAGCCGATTCTTTTTTCTTAGCCTTTTCGTCTTCCGACAAATCTTCTTGTGTTTCCGGATTTTTTGTCATAAACAAAATGTGAGATGCCTTTACTTGAGAATTGGTAAGTGCATCCAAATGCTCGTCATAATATTTTTTTACTTCTTCATCCGTTACCGTATTTTCCTTCATGACTTCATCATGATATTTTTGAATAATCATATCTTGCTCAATTTGTGCTTTTAAGAAAGCATCATCAATATTATTTTTTTCCAAAGCGGATTTAAAATCTTCTTGTTTCTCAATGGAAGCCTTCAAATCTGTAAATTGTTTTTCCAATTCTTCAGATGGAATGGTAATTTCTTTCTTTTTTGCATCTTGTAAAATCAACTTATCGTTAATCATTTTCTCCAAGATTTCTTCTTCAAATTTTTGGCGAAAGGTTACTCCCTTTTCAATTTCCGTACTCCAAATGTCCGGACCGAATTGCATTTCATAAGAAGGCGAATATAAACCTAACGTTTTTTCATACACTTCCCTATCAATACTTTCTCCGTTTACCTTAGCCAAAAAACTTCCGCCGGCCATATTACATCCTGTCAGCAACAGTATGGAAGACAATGCTACTGCTGCAATTTTACGCATTCTTTTCAAATCCTTCACTCCTAATATAAAAATTTTGATTTTTTAAAATTATACTTTCTTATTATACCACCTTTTCAAGAAAACGGATAATATTTTTTACTAATTTATTACCATCCTGCTCTACAAATACTTTTTTTGTAATAACTTTGTTATCCGTACCGACAAAATATACCACTTTGTTTTTCTCATAAATCTTGGTTACTCGTCCTTTTTTACCCAATGCACGCAAATAAGCAACATGCAAGAGCATCATAACTGCTTGAGGAATTTCGGAAAAACGATCGGAGAGCTCATCCATCATATCCTCATAGTCCTGTTTGCTTTCAATTCCGGAAATCTTTTTATAGACATCAATTTTTTCCATCTCGTCCTCGATATAATATTGGGGAATATATCCATTGAACGGGATTTGAATTTCCGTTTCAATCTCCTGCACCGGAAGTTCTCCTTTATATTTTTTGATGGCTTCATCCAACATCTTTACATACAATTCATAACCGACATTTGCGATATGTCCGGACTGTTTTTCTCCTAAAAGACTTCCCGCTCCTCGTATCTCCAAGTCTTTCATCGCCACTTTAAATCCGGAGCCGAATTCGGTAAATTCTTTGACGGTCTTTAGACGTTTTTCGGCAATTTCCGTTAACACTTTATCCTTTTCATACATGAAATAGGTATAGGCTTGCCTTGCCGAACGCCCTACTCTTCCTCGAAGTTGATACAGCTGTGAAAGCCCCATTTTATCGGCATCATACACAATCATCGTATTGGCATTTGAAATATCCATACCCGTTTCAATAATCGTGGTACAAAGCAAAACATCGAATTCTTTGTTCAAGAAATCCACCATGATACCCTCCAGCCTTCTTGGTGTCATCTGTCCATGTGCCACAGCAATCTCCACATCAGGCAAGAGCTCCCTAAGCATCGCATGAATTTTATCAATGGTTTCCACTCGGTTATATACAAAAAATACCTGTCCGCCTCGTGACACTTCTCGTTCGATTGCATCCGCAATGATACTGCTTTTTGCCTCCGTAACATAAGTGATGACCGGTCTTCTTTCCTCCGGCGGCTCATTTAGAATACTCATGTCCCGAATCCCCGACAAGGACAGATGCAAGGTTCTTGGTATCGGTGTTGCGGAAAGCATCAAACAATCTACGTTGGTACGCAATTTTTTCAACGCTTCCTTTTGTTTGACTCCAAACCTTTGCTCCTCATCTACAACAATCAAACCCAAATTTTGATACTTTATCTTATCCGATAAAATTTTGTGTGTTCCGATAACAACATCCACCGTTCCTTTTTCAATCCCTTTGAATGTATCATTGACTTCTTTTGTACTTCGAAAGCGGCTGACCAAATGCACTTTAATCGGATAATGTTCAAATCTCTCTTTGATGTTAATATAATGCTGTTGTGCCAAAATGGTTGTCGGCACTAAAAAAACAACTTGTTTCCCATCCATACAAGCCTTAAAAATTGCACGGATGGCAACTTCCGTTTTTCCATATCCGACATCTCCGCACAACAAGCGATCCATTACCTTTACACTTTCCATATCCTGTTTCACTTCTTCAATCGCTTTTAATTGGTCTTCTGTTTCTTCAAAAACAAACTCCTGTTCAAATTCTCTTTGCCATACTGTATCTTTTTGAAAGGAATACCCCTGTTCCTTTTCACGCACAGCATACAGTTCCACCAAATCCTGTGCAATTTCTTCCACCTCTTTTTTCGTTCTCGCCTTGGATTTTTTCCATTCGGAAGAGCCTAATTTACTCAAGTGATAAGCCTGCACCGCACCGTTTCCGATAAAACTCTGTACCTTATCCATTTGCTCCAACGGTACATAAAGAGAATCTCCACCGTAATATCCGATCTTGATATAATCTTTTCGAATACCGTCAAACTCTCTCTGTTCAACCTCAATAAATTGTCCTACCCCATACGTTTCGTGAACAACATAGTCTCCCTGTTGAAGTTGAATAAAATTTTCTATCTTTTTTCCCTTATATTGTTTTTTGTCCGTTCTTCGTTTTTTTCGTTTAATACTTCGAAAAATATCATTGCCTGTATAAAAAGCGATTTTACAATCCGTAAACAAAAAACCCTTATCCATAGCCATACGGCTCATGAATACAAAATTCCCTTTTTTTAAGACAATATCATCTTCTTCCATATTCTGTACAAGAATGGCATTGTCTGCCAATTTTTTTCGAATATTTTCATAACTGCTTTCATTGGCATCCAAAATATAAACTTGATACCCTTCCTTCAAAAGATACTTTACTTCGTTTGCAAAATCATTCAATCTTCCGTAAAAAGAAACACTCTCTCTGGTTTCCGCTTGCACCAAAAGTTTCGGTTTAAAATAAATCAATCGTTTTGCAAGATAAGAGTGAAGAATTGGTACTCTCTCATCTAAGCTCTGCTCAATAATTGATTTGCTCCACAACAAGTTTCCCTGCTCCTTCAAAGCTTCCCCTTTTTCCAATGCGGTTTTAAAGGTATCCAAAAACTCTTCCTCATAATTTTCAATATGTTCTTGTATACGGTTTGCATCACTTAAAATAACAACGGTATCCTCCCTAAAGTAATCCAATAAGCCTGAAACTTTCTTCCCGTAGAGAATATCTACATATCTCTCCATTCCATCGAAGTAAGATTTTTCTTTCAGACATTCCAATTCCATGGAAACATCGTCATGATCGGAAGAAGGGACTTTGCTGCCTTCGTTCGGGTACAAGGTCATTGTAACAGGATAAATAACACATTCCGACTTATTTTCAATGGATTTTTGACTCAACACATCAAAACTTCGTATGGAGTCGATTTCATCATCAAAAAATTCAATGCGATACGGATTCTTGTCCGAAGGAGAAAAAATATCCAATATTCCTCCACGCAAAGCAAACTGACCAACCCCTTCCACCTTATACTCTCTTGTATAACCGATGCTTACCAATTTGTCACAAAGCTGCTCTCTCTGATACTCCTTATCCAAATGAATGGAAAAAATACTTTCTGCAAGCATTTTCGGCGGCATATATTTTCGGCAGAGCTCCTCTCCCGAAATCACCGCAATTTCATAATCATTATTCAAAATCGAACACAATGCTCCGATATTTTCCGCCTCATTGCTCTTATCTCTTGCCTCAATATGGTAAAATCGAATTTCTTCCGTCTCCACAGATACGGATTTTACTCCGGCTCTCTCCAAAAAATCTCGGCATTCTGTCGTTTCCTTCTTACCTGAAGTAAGAAATAATACTTTCCTTTTCAAGCCTCTTGCCACATACAACGCATGCAAAAATTTCTGCTCCGCCAAAAAACCGTACACCGCTATCGAGCCTTGCCTGTCATAGATTGCTCTACTTATCTTTTGAAAGGAAGAAATCCTCCCCAAATGTTTCACAACTTCTTCCATACTTTCCCCTCTTATCCGTTATAACGGTTCATCGCCATATCTATACCGTTCTTAACCGTTACCTCTATTGCATCGGCACAACGTTCTATCACTTCAGCCATAACCGAAATTTCTTCCTTCGCAAAATTAGACGTTACATAGTATGCCAAATCGCCTCTGCGGTGCTTTCCCGAAATCCCAATCCGAAAACGTGGAAAATCATCATACCCCAAAAGATATATAATATTTCTCATTCCGTTATGCGTACCGGAACTGCCTTGTTTTCGAATACGCAATTTCCCTACTTCCAAATCAATATCATCATAGATTACCAGCAGTTTGTCATGAGATATTTTGTAAAATTCCATAATATCTCGTACACTTTGCCCACTCAAATTCATAAATGTTTGCGGCTTAACCAAAATGACTTTTTCCGTTCCAATTCTTCCTTCTGCCGTCAAGGCTTTAAATTTCAACTTATTGGGTATCACTTGCATTCTTCTTGCCAATTCATCTACGGTCAAAAAACCGATATTATGTCTGGTTCTTTCATATTTTTGCCCCGGGTTTCCCAAACCTACAATAATGTACATATCACTTCTCCTAATAATTATCCTCTTAAATTTTTTCCTCTAAACCGTCCACGCCAAAAGGAGCCTATTTTTTTCAATAGGCCCTTCATTCCTTTGCCGTTATTAAATTCCCACAATTTTTATTGCTTCTTCTATCAAAACGGTTATTCTATCTTTCTTTCCTACCAAATACAAATAACCAAGCAACGTCTCAAAGCCTGTTGCATACTTATAATCTGCAACAGAAGCATTTTTGGGTGCCATCGAATGTTGATTTCTTCCCTTTTTTACCCAACACCATTCCTCTTGCGTAAGAACACCGCTCTCTCGCAAAGTTTGAATGACATTTGCTTGACTTTTTGCCTTTGCAAAAGCAACCGCCTTACGATGAATTTCATTTATCTTTAAGGTCGGAAACTTCCTGACAATATATTCCCGAATATGCACCTCATAGACACAATCGCCCATAAATGCCAAATTAATCGGATTTACGGTATTGACAGGAAAATCCGTTTCTTCTAATCGATTTTCTTCCATGTAGTCCCCTGTCTCGTATCCAAAAGTTCAATTCCCATCGTCTTGAGTTCTTCACGGATTCGGTCAGCCTCTTGAAAATTTTTCGCTTTTTTTGCTTGATTTCTCTCTTCAATCAAGGCATTTATCTTTGCCTCGTCAATATCGTCGCCTTTCTTTTTGCGCACAATGCGAAGTACTCCTGTAAGTTCCTCAAACATCGTTTGTAACTTTTGCAAATATACGGCAGAGCTGTCATCTTTTGCGGTCGTATTGATAAATTTTGCCAACTCAAAAATCGCTGCAATTCCGTCTGCGGTATTCAAATCATCATCCATTGCTGTTACAAACTGTTCCTTGTATTTCACAAGTTCTGTCAATAATTTTTCTTCTTCTGCGGAAATCTCTCCCTTAGCATGCTCCAACAAAAAATCCATCTTATTTTTCGTGTTGTACAGTCGTTCCAATCCCGCTTTTGCCGCCTCCAAAAGTTCTTGACTGAAATTTACAGGATTACGATACTGTGCGGACAGCAAAAAGAAACGCACCGTTTCCAAATCCATAACCTCAGAAATTTCACGCACAGTAAAAAAATTATTGAGCGATTTACTCATTTTCTGATTGTTAATGTTAATATATCCATTGTGCAGCCAATAATGTGCAAACGGCTTACCGGAACGTCCTTCACTCTGTGCAATTTCATTTTCATGATGCGGAAAAGTCAAATCCTGTCCGCCGGAATGAATATCAATCGTATCACCCAAATACTTACGACTCATAACCGAACATTCAATATGCCATCCGGGACGCCCTTCGCCCCAAGGAGAACTCCAACCGATTTCTCCTTCCTTTTTCTTTTTCCAAAGTGCAAAGTCAGACGGATTTTTCTTTCGTTCATCTACACCAATTCTGGCGCCGGCATTAAGTTCCTCCATGTTTTGACCCGAAAGCTTACCGTATTCCTCAAAACTTTTCGTATCATAATAAACATCTCCGTCCACAACATAAGCATGGCCTTTTTCAATCAACTCCATGACAAAAGCAATAATATCTTCAATACACTCCGTAACACGAGGATGCACCGATGCACGTCTAATTCCCAAAGCATCCGCATCTTTAAAATACTCGTCAATGTACTTGTCCGCTACTTCCAACGGACTAATGCCTTCTTCATTGGCACGTTTGATAATCTTATCGTCAACATCCGTAAAATTTTGAACAAACGTAACCTCATAACCACGATATTCCAAGTAATTTCGTAGCGTATCAAAGAGAATAAAAGGTCGTGCGTTTCCTATGTGAAAATAATTATATACAGTAGGCCCGCAAGAATACATCTTGACCTTATTTCCCTCTATCGGTACAAACTCTTCCTTCTTATTCGTCAATGTATTATAGAACCGCATAAAATCCTCCCCTGCATAAAAATATTCATTTGCTCTATTATAAACCACCCAAGTTCTTTTTACAATCGCAACTTCACAAAATGCAGAATTGTAATGGTAGGCTTATAATTAATATGAGACAAAAAAATAAAAAAAGAGAGAAAAGCTTATATAATTAAAATAAGTAAAATAAAATTTATAATAATATTAAGGTGAAAATATAAATTTTTCATTTTTTAAGATATCCTATTTTTCAATAAAACTCATATAAAAAGCAAAACCTCACATAATTGCAGATTATGTGAGGTCTCGTATTTATTCCTTTTTCTTAATTCCATTCTCTTATTCAGCTTTAGAACAAATAAACGTATAATACATATCACTGTTAGATACACTTGTTTTCAAAGAACCGTCTTCTGTGAATTCAAACATAATCGTATATTTGTCTTCCGGAACTTCAAGACTTCCTCCTAAAGAACCTAAATAACTCCACGGCATAGTTCCCAAGTCTTCTCCGAACAATACAACATTTGCTGTATGATCCCCTTTCAGTTCCAATTTAAATGCTTCTGCAACACCAACAGGCAAATCATCTGCCGGTTCATCCAAAGCATTTAATGCCTTCGTGGAATTCCATGTTCCCAAAGCTGCTTTCTCTTCCTCCGGAAGGTAGTTTTCAGGATTCATCGCATCCGTTCCTTCTTTAGCAAAAACCACTTTCAATCCCATCTCCATCATATTCTCAAAAATAATGGTGTTTTCTCCCGGCGTTCCTTCCATTTCTTCGCCTTCCACTTTCAAAATAAACTTACCGTCTTTTTCTTCCCATGTTCCCTTTCCTTCTTCACCATCAACAAAAAGTTTTACCTTTTTCGAACCATTAACTTCAAACGTAAATCCATTTTCAAATGCTTCTTCCGCACTCATCTGCATCCCAAGTGCCTCAGCGCTTACCGCAATCCATTTCCCATCATACGGAGTTGAACCGCCTGTCTCTCCACCGCCACAAGCGGTTAACATAGACACAGTTAAAAACATAGCAACTACAACAATAAAACTAAGTACCTTTTTTGATTTCATAATTTTTTCCTCCTTAAAAATTAAAATGATTAAAACGAAATCGTTTTTATTACATTTTTAATTATATCAGAAAAATACATATAAAAAATGGCCCATTTGGGCCATTTTTTCATTCAAATTATTAAAATTTAAAAACATATCCTTCTATTTTTTGATTTACTTTCCGTCATTTTATTTATTCCTCTACAAGGGTAGAACCTCCGATAAACTCTCTTAGTAAGGAAGTAGGTGGAATGTCCTTTTTTTCTTCAATTTTTCGAAAAAATTGTAAAAATTTTGCTAAACGCTTTGTTTCCCGATAACATTGCTCGTCTTCCCGAATTTCGTTTAACAGCGGAGCTACGTACTCCTTCAATACCGCAAGTTCATAAATCAAAGCGGAATTAAACATCACATCCGCATTTTCTTGAAAAGGAAAAATATATTTTTCCTCTCCTACTCGCAATTTATCAAATGCCTCAATAACCTCTTGTGGCTTTTTCCCTCTGGTACGGGTATCTCTTGCCAATCGCCTTATAATACGAAGATCTGAAGTGGAAATCTTGTTGTGATCATCTAAGTTTATTTGTACCAAGGGACTGACGTAAATGCGGAATTTATTTCCATCAGGAATATTTTTGGTAAGCTTGGGATTTAAACCATGTATCCCTTCCAAAATAATCGGCTGATTTTCTTCCACCCTGATCTTGTTTTTTTCATCAAAAATTTTCTTTCCATCTACAAAATCAAATACCGGAACCACAACTTCTTCTCCGGAAATAATTTTTTCCATTTGTTCATTAAACAAATCAATATCAATAGCATCAACTGTTTCAAAATCATATTCTCCATTTTCGTCCAATGGTGTGTCTTTCCGTTCCACAAAATAATTGTCCATCGAAATAGTAATCGGAGAAAGTCCGCTTACCCTAAGTTGTGTTTCCAAACGATGTGCAAAACTCGTTTTTCCGGAACTGGACGGTCCCGCAATCAAAATCAATCTTCCCTTTTCTCGGTCTTTATAAATCATATCGGCAATCTCACAAATTTTTCGTTCATGTGCCGCCTCGGTAACACGAATGACTTCTCGATATCGTCCGTCTTGAATAACGGAATTTAATTCATAAGTGTTTCGAACTCCCATCAATTCTCCCCAAACAGAAGCCTCTCGATAGACTTGAAATAATTTCGGCTGTGGAAAAAAACGCATTTGTTTATTCGGATTTTCAGTAGATGGGCCAAGAAGTACAATTCCATGATTATATAATTTTAGAGAAAATACATCCAAATATCCGGTAGAAGGAACCATATATCCATAATAATAATCCGTAAGCCAACCACAACGATAAATATGTGTTTGCTCATCTTCTTTGTATTCCAAGAGTTCACTGTTACTATGAGAAATCACATCACTTTTTAACAGTTCGACCGCTTCTTGTCGAGAGCAAACAACTCTTTCAAAAGGAATATCTTGCTCAATCAACTCTCTCATTCGTTTTTCGATTTTCTTTACATCCTCCACAGTAAGGTTTTTATCATATTCAACATCAAAAAACGTTCCCTTCTGCAAAGAATGTTTTACGGTTATCACAATTTTATCAAAAATTTCTCTGGCAGCTCGAACAAATAGAAATGTAAGAGAAGTGATATAAATTCTTCGTCCATCCTTATCAGTAACATCGACAAATTCTACGCAGGCATCTTGCTCTAATTCATAGAGCAAAGGTCTCAAATTATTATCTACAATTCCTGCCATCGCCTTACATTTGCTCGTCTCTTTCAAATGTTCCTCCCAAAAAGACTGCAATGAAATTGGTTTTTCTTTTGAAGCACTAATTGTTATCATATCTTCCTCCTCATTGACATAAAACCTTTCCATCACTTCACTATAATCTTACATATCTCTTTTTAAAGCTTTTTACTGTTATAATTTTGATAATTCCAATATTACTGGAACTGTACCGTAATTTTATTAAACGGGAAAAGACGAAGTACAACTTTTCCGATAATACTGTCCTCACTTACCATACCCACTCTCTCGTCACGGCTGTCACTACTGTTTAGTCGGTTATCTCCCATAACAAAAATATGATTTTCCGGTACGATAACATCAATATCTCTATCGGTGATTCCATCTTTGATATAAGGTTCATCCAATTCTTCATCATTGCGATAGACCTTATCTTGCGATACCACAATATGATCGCCCTCTAAGCCGATTACTCGCTTGACCAAATCTTTTTTTGCAACCGAGTCTTCTCCCTCCAACGGCAACTCGGACTCAAACACAATCACATCCAAATAATGAATTGGATTATTGTGATATGCCACCCTATTCATAATCAAATAATCATTCGGTTTTAAGGTCGGATACATCGACTCGCCCCGTACAATGGTCGGTTTGATAAAATGTGTAATAACCATAGCCAAAATTCCCGCAACCACAATAACTTTTATCCACTCCAAGATTTCTTTCTTTACTGTTTCACTCATTTCAAAACTCCTCCATTTCGATACAGACTTTCTTAAGCTTTTTTCATTTTACCACACTTTCCGAAAAACAAACTCTATTTATCCAAAATTTTTACAAAAGATGATAGGCGTTTTTTTCGATACCAAAGTCCAACAAAAAATATCTTTGTAAAATAACTTCCTTCATCTATATTTTAAGTATAAACTTGTCTTTTATGGTAAAAATAGGCTGAAACACAACTTTGATATTGTGGAATGATGGAATTTAGTATAAAATAAAATTTAGCAAAGCAAAATTTTTTATTGTAGCTTTTGATGCTTTGTAAAATTTTTTTCTTGTAAAATTTTTGTTTTTTATGCTCTTACCGATGGATACTAACCAAATACGGTTTACACCTTCCGTTTCAAACGGATACCAACTTTTTCGCCCATAAATGACGGTATCCTCTATTTTGTTTGATTTCGGTATCGAAGGTAACTTCAATATATAGGATAAAGGATTTGATAGAATGGAAAAAATAAAAGATTTTATCTACAACACAAGCGATATTTTGATTGGACTTTGTATTATAGTTGTCGTTTTGTGGGCAGTAAATTCACAGTTGCACCCTTGGTTTCCGTATGACGAAAACACAGCGGCATCTTTGCATCCGAAAGATATTTTCGTTTCCATATTCTTCGGCAAATCAAAGCAGGACGACTCTTCTCTATCGGAGTATTCCGAAACAGATGCTGCAATTACAGCGGCGGATAAAAGCATCATAAAAATTGATGCAACCACTCCAAGCGATACGGAAGATAATAAACAAACCGTTCCAATTATGCCGGATACTTCCTCTGCAAATTCTTCCGACTTGTCAAGCTCCAATTCTTCAGAACATTCGGAAACGAACAAAACACAGCCAAACGCTCCTTCCGTTGCTCCTTCATCCGATAAAAAGTCCGTATCTATAACTATTCCTTTCGGTTCCAACAGTACCTCGGTTGCAGATACGTTATATCAAAACAATTTGATTTCGGACAAAGATGCATTCTTAAAAAATATCCGACTTTCCGGCGCAGATACAAAAATAATGGCAGGAACCTTTCAAATCCCTGCCGACAGTACATCCGATGAAATTATTAAATTGATTACCTTGCCCTAATCAGCAAGGTTTTTTCAGAAAAAATTCATTTTCTGCTTGTATTACCAAATAAAATTGCCTTCTTTTTTGTCATTTTCCAACAAATCTTTTAATGTATGCCATGCCAATACAGCACACTTCACTCGTGCCGGAAGGTTTTGAATATTCTCAAAGGCAATGGCATCTCCCAAGTCCTCCAATTCATCTTCCGACTGCACTTCGCCTTTTACCATGGAGATAAATTTGTCACAGAGCGCAAGTGCATTTTTTTCATCCATACCACGCACCAAATCACTCATAATGGAAGTAGCCGCTTGAGAGATGGCACAACCTTGCCCCGTATAAGAAATATCTTCAATTACACCGTCTATCTTTCGCACATGCAAGATAATTTCATCTCCGCAGCTTGGATTATGCCCCAATTCTTCATGCGTTGCATTTTCAAGCACTCGCTTATTTCTTTTATTTCTGCTCTCTTCAAGTATCAACTGCGTATACATATCATTAATATTCAATTCCCATCACCTTCCTGACCTCTTCCAAATGCTTGACAAAATAATCAATTTCTTCATGCGTATTATAAAACGAAAAAGAGGCTCTACATGAAGAATGAATATTCAAATACCGGTGAAGCGGTTGCGCACAATGGTGTCCGCTGCGAACAGCAATCTTATATCCATCCAAGATAGATGCCACGTCATGCGGATGAACTTCTTTAAATTGAAAGGACAGTACAGGACCACGATTTGAAAGCTGTGTGCTGTACACTTCAATATATGGCAATTCCGTCATCTTTTGGTATGCATAATCCATAAGAGACGTTTCATATTGCACAATATCTTCCATTCCGATTTCTTCCAAATAGGAAATTGCTCTCATCAATGTTTTGGCACCTCCTACATTGACTGTTCCTGCCTCAAATCTCTGTGGTGCATTCAAAAAAGTCGCACGATCTTCATACACATATTCAATCATGTCTCCCCCATACAAAAACGGCTGCATGGAATTAAACAATTCTTTTTTTCCGTAAAGAACGCCTATGCCCATTGCCGAAAACATCTTATGGCCGGAAAACACTAAGAAATCACAATCCAAATCCGATACGTCAAGTTTTGCATGAGGAGCATACTGTGCCGCATCAAGCAAAATTTTTATCGTCGGATTGATTTTTTTTGCCGCCGCAATCATTTGTTTTGCATTTGGTATTGTTGCAACGACATTTGATGCCATCGTAAACGCAAATAATTTCGTATTTTTACTAAGCTTGTCATTCCACGTTGTTTCTGAAATCTGCTTTTCTTCATCAAGATAGAGATAAACAAGTTTTGCGCCTGTCTTTTTTGCTACATATTGCCAAGGTACACAATTGGAATGATGTTCCATAATAGAAAGTACAATTTCATCCCCTTCGTGCAAATTTTCCATTGCCCAAGAGTATGCAACTAAATTGATAGCTTCTGTTGTATTACGCAAAAATACAATCTCATCGGACGATTTCGCTCCGATAAATTTCCTTACCGCAACTCTTGCACTTTCATATACTTCGGTCGATTTCATCGCAAAATAATGTGCTCCTCTATGCGGATTTCCGTTTTCAAAACGGTAGTATTCCTCCAATACCTCTATTATACAGGAAGGTTTTTGTACAGTTGCGGCATTATCCAAGTAAACAAAATTGTTATCTTTTTGCAAATACGGAAAATCTTTTCGGATTGTTTGCACCTGTTCTCTACTTAACATCGGATTGCCCCCTCACAATTTGAAATACACTGTCCCATACTTTTTCTTTCAATTCTTCTTCTCGTATTTTGTCTACGGCATGTGCAAACTTGGATTGTATAATCAAAGTTTCCGCCTGCTCTTTGGAAAACCCTCTGCTCATGATATAAAACAACAGTTCTTTATCAATCTTTCCCGCACTTGCGGCATGATTTCCTTCCACATTATCCTCATGTGCAAGCAATAACGGTACAGAAATTGCTTTTGCACGATCAGACATCAATATGGCATATTCTTCCTCCGAGCCTACCGCAAAAGAAGACCCTTCTTTAAAATCCAATGTCGACTTAAAGTTCTTGCTGCTGTTATCTTTCAGCGCCCCATTTATAACAACATTTGAGGTGCTTCCTTCTCCATAATGCACAATATCATACAACAAATTAAGTTCATGCTCCCCATAACCGAAGTAAATGCTATCTACCTCAAGCTCGGCATTTTCACCTTTCAGTTCTCCCTTAAAATTGGTATACAGTTCTTTTGCTCCTAATTGAAATTGACAGAGCGTTACCTTTGCATTTTTTCCTAAAATTGAAACGATAGACTCAAATGTATGACAGCTATCGTCTATATTTTGAATGACAAATAAATGAACCTTGGAATTTTCTTCCGCCAAGATTCGAATAACGGTATTTCGATATTTTTCATTCATCCCTTCCATTCCATAATCCAAAATCAACGTAAGGTTTGCATTTTTACGGGCAATCACATCATATGTGTCCAAAAGTTCAGGATACTGCTCATTTTGTTTCAAATGCAATACTTCATAAATAGGTTTTCCTTCCATCGCCTCAAATCTGCGATACAAATTCCCTTCCAACTCATTGACAGAAGTATTTTCTTTTGACACGCCATACTGTACTTCTTCAAATTCGCTTATCTTAATTCTTTTATCAGAAGGCAAATAATAAGGTTTTCGTTCCTTCTCTTCCCATTTTATTTCCGCTTGGTTTACTCCAAGATAATCAAACGTCTTAAATGCCAAACTGTTTCCTAAAATTTTTGTACTCATCCCTACCCCCTAACCGATAGAACCTTCCAACTCAAGATTGATAAGATTGTTCATCTCAACCGCATATTCCATTGGCAATTCCTTTGCAATCGGTTCTGCAAATCCTCTTACCACCATTGCCTTTGCATCGTTTTCTGAAATTCCTCTACTCATAAGATAAAAGATGACTTGATCGGAAATCCGCCCAATCTTCGCCTCATGCCCCAAATCAACATTTTTATTTTTAAGCTCAACGACAGGAACGGTATCGGATCTTGACATATTATCCAACATCAAAGACTCACAGCTCACTGCACTTTTGCAATCGTAAGCATCTTGTGCAACTCGAACCAAACCGCGATACACCGCAACACCCCCCGATTTGGAAATAGATTTTGAATTTACGGTAGACGTCGTATGGGAAGCAGCATGCATAGCCTGTGCCCCCGTATCAATCGTTTGACCTGCTCCTGCAAATGAAATTCCTGTAAATTCACTTGCCGCATACTCTCCCACCAATATGGAAGCAGGATAAAGCATGGATACCTTAGAACCGAATGAACCGGAAACCCATTCGATTTTTCCTTTTTCCTGCACAATTGCACGTTTGGTATTCAAATTATACATATTTCTGGACCAATTTTCGATTGTAGAATAACGCAAAGTGGAATTTTTGCCTACAAAAAGTTCTACTGCACCCGCATGAATATTCACAACATTATATTTTGGCGCGGAACAGCCTTCTATAAAATGACAGTATGCATTTTCTTCAATCACAATTAAAGTATGCTCAAATTGTCCGGCTCCCGGCGCATTCAATCGAAAATAGGATTGAAGCGGAACATCTACCTTTACTCCTTCCGGAACATAAACAAAACTTCCGCCACTCCATACCGCATAATGAAGTGCCGCATATTTATGCAAATTCGGAGAAATACATTTGCTAAAATATTTTTTTACAATGTCGGGATATTCTTTTAACCCTGTTTCAAAATCTGTATACACAACACCTTGCTCCGCTAAGCTTTTTTGGATATTATGATACACTACTTCGCTGTCATACTGCGCCCCCACTCCGGAAAGCAGCGCTTCTTTTTCCGCTTTTTGAATTCCTAATTTATCAAACGTTTCCCGAATATCTTGGGGAACTTCTTTCCAATCATCTGTTAAAGCGGCATCCGGTCGAATATAGGTGGTAATTTGTT
Source organism: Filifactor sp. (assembly GCA_041848665.1). Classification (GTDB taxonomy): domain Bacteria; phylum Bacillota; class Clostridia; order Peptostreptococcales; family Filifactoraceae; genus Filifactor. The sequence continues at coordinate 25,464 of JBGZJG010000038.1, read as the reverse complement.
CCATATCAACCTCGGACAAATCCGGTCCCCACTTGGGATTTTGTTTGGAATGAAATATTTTGAGTGCTTCCAGACGATAATGCAACATCCAATCCGGTTCTTCTTTTTCAGCTGAAATTTGTCTTACAATTTCTTCTGTCAACCCTTGTTCCGTTTTGGAGCGATAAATCACTTTATTTTTGATATCATAAATTCCTCGATCCATCTCTTCTACTTGCGTCTTTTTTTTCTCTTCTCTTGCCAAATTATTTCACCTCTTCTCTAATCCATTGAAAACCTTCCTTTTCAACTTTATCGATTAAAGCATCTTCTCCCTCTTTGACAATTCGTCCATCCATAATAATATACACATAGTCCGGATTGATACTTCTGATTAACTGTCGATGGTGTGTAATAATCAGAACGGCATTCTCGCCGTTCAAATATTTTGCTATTCCGTCTGAAACAATTTTGGTAGCGTCTACATCAAGCCCGGAGTCCGTTTCATCTAAAATAGCAAGCTTTGGATTGAGCATCAACATCTGCAAAATTTCGGTTTTCTTCTTTTCTCCACCCGAAAAACCTTCATTCAAATATCGTTCTGCATAAGAATATTCCATAGACAACTCGTCCATTTCTCTTTGCAATTCCTTTTTGAACTTAAAGAGCGGAACATGTTTGGCTTCTATGGCAGATTTTGCCGTACGAATAAAGTTTTCCACACTAATACCCGATACTTCCATCGGCGTTTGAAAACTCATAAAAATACCTTTTTTTGCTCTTTTATCCGTAGATAATTCTCTGATACTCTCGCCTTCAAAATAAATTTCCCCTTTATTTATCCTATACTGCGGATTATTCATAATGACATTTGCCAAAGTAGATTTTCCCGATCCGTTCGGCCCCATAATAACATGTACTTCTCCCGCATTAATTTTCAAATTAATATCGTGCAAGATTTCCCGTTCTTCAATTCCCGCACGGAGATTTTCAATCCTAAGCAATTCTTTTGACATAGTTTCCTCCCACTTGTGTTCCAATCTTTTTATATTCCTTTCATGAATTTCTCCATAAAATTTTCTGCCAAGACATCCACTTTTCTTACATGATTCCCAAATTTGCCATGGAACAGAGATGATAAACTCTCGGCTAATAGATCTTCATTTCTTTATTATACCCTGTTTTTTTAATTCATACCATTATACTATGAATTAATTTTCATTTTTTATGCCGTTTGTAGCATTTCCTCTCCGAAACATATCAAATCTTCCATATCTATCCGTAAAGAAACCTATGAATTAATATACTTCTTTCGGAAATAATTCGAAATGCTATGTAATACGAAACACAATTTTAAAATATAAATATCGCATCTAATTATGAAAAATAAAATAGCCGTTAAAAAATTAGATTTTATCATATCTTGCATCAGTCATTCGTATAAAAATGGTATTTCCTATTCCTTCCCAAAGATATGAAAAAAAAGATAACCTATGAAAGTAGTTTTTGTTATATCTTTATAATAGGTGTATTTCGTATAATATTGCGGTAGTATTGGTATAAAATTCTATTTGATATGTAAAAAGAAGGCTTAATTGCCTTCCTTTTGTATAAAAACAAAAAACGTTCGAAAAATTTACTTCATCGAAACAAATGATTAAACTTCTATACGCTTTTCGTTTCAAAATAGTATTAAAGGTAATTCCCCTACTATCAAACATTCTTACATAAGAGTTTTTTATAACTCCTATCTATCCCCAATGCACTAAGTGGTGCGATAATCATAATGGCAAGTACTGCAACGGAAAGCACGATATTTCCGCAAGATAATCCTATGCTCAATGGCACCGACCCAATTGCAGCTTGAACAGTGGCTTTTGGCAAGTAAGCAATGATACAAAAAATTCGTTCTTTCAAACTCAAAGGCGTTTTTAATAAACAAATCATCACCCCGACCGAGCGAAACAAAAGAGCAATCAATATCATTCCAATAGCCGCACTTCCCGCTGTAAGTGTATATCGAATATCAACTGCCGCTCCCACAAGTACAAACAAAATAACCTCAGCTGCAATCCAAAGCTTTCCGAATTTCTCCGAAAGCCGTCTCGATACAAAATCAGTACTTTTCATTTTAATCACACATGCCATGCTTACAATTGCAAGCAATCCGGAAACAGTCACATATTTCTTAACCCAAGTTTCAATCGAAACTGTGAAAAAAGATACTCCCAACACAATGATAACCTTCATACTATTACGAACAAGACGTTTATGAGCATATGCCGTTTCAAAAAAATATACCAACCCATACCCAAATATCACCCCGATTGCCACTCCAAGCAGTATCGCAACCGGAATATTTAAAAATTCAATAAAATTTACGTTACCGCCCTGCGCAATATCTACAAAGGTAGAAAACAATACAATCACAAAAATATCATCACAGGATGCTCCCGCCATAATGAGCTGCGGAATACTTTTGTCTGTTCCGTATTTTTCTTCCATGAGTTTTATCATCCTCGGAACCACAATAGCCGGTGAAACAGCAGCCAAAACCGCTCCCATAAGAGCAGCTTCTGTTCGTGTAATATCAAGTAAAAGCGGTGCAAACATTACATACCCGATAATTTCAAAACTCGCCGGCAAAAAGGACATTAGCACAGCCGGCCGTCCTACCTTCTTCAAATCAGCCAAATCAAGTGACAATCCTGCCTTAATCAAGATAATAATAAGTGCCATTTGCCTAAGTTCTGATGAAATATCCAGAAGTACCGGCGAAAGAAGATTCAAAACATAAGGCCCCAATACAATACCTGTAAGCAACATACCTATAATACGCGGCAGCTTTAATCTCCGGCATATTTCTGCCATCGACAATCCAACAAGAAAAACAAATGATAAAGATGTCAGCATAAAATCCCTCCTATAAATGCAGAAAAGCTGATACTTCTGCACACAAATAAAATGCAGAAGTCATCAGCCTTTTTTAGACGGTTTTAGCTTATAATGCTACGGGAGAACCTCATTCCCTTAAGAGACATAATATCATAAAAGAAAAACAAACGCAATCTCTTTCACCCATTGTTTTTATACTAAAATACATGATATTGCTATCACAAATAGCCATGAAATAGTTTTTCATGCTGATTATCTAATGAAATACCCCCCCTAAAAAATATATGCTAATTAGTTCGTAGATTTAGTATTATTTAAATAAGAGGGTCTTTTAAATAGGATTTCGTAGTCCCACATCTTTCGTAACTATCCGAAACACCATTTTAAAATATAGGTTTTTATGAAATATTTTTTTGTTTTGGACTTCTTGCCTCCTTCTTCGAGCAACCTCTTGACTCCCTCATAAAAAAAGAAGGTAAAAAAAATTTTTCTCATACAAAAGAAATCGGAAAAAGGATACCTCGTAGAAAGTAGCTTTTATTATAAATTTAATCCGTGTTTTGTATTATATCATAGAAAAAAGCTGTGTCAAAATGATTTACATTTCAACACAGCTTTTTGTTTTACAAAAATATCTTTATAAAAACTTTATTACTTCATATAATTCATTAATATTCCACCAAATTTCAAGAAAATCGGTGCAAATACCAAAGATACAATGGTCATTAATTTAATCAAGATGTTGATGGAAGGACCGGATGTATCTTTGAACGGGTCACCCACAGTGTCTCCAACTACTGCTGCCTTATGTGCATCAGAGCCTTTTCCTCCATGAGAACCACCTTCAATATATTTCTTAGCATTATCCCATGCTCCACCGGCATTAGCCATCATAACAGCCATAAGAACTCCGGAAACCAAAGCACCGCCCAAAAGGCCTCCCAAGGCTTCTGTTCCAAGCAATAAACCTACTGCCAACGGAGAAAGTACCGCCAACAATCCCGGAACAATCATTTGTTTCAAAGATGCTCCTGTAGAAATATCTACGCATCTTGCATAATCCGGTTTTTCTGTTCCTTTCATGATGCCAGGTTTTTCTTTGAACTGTCTTCGAACTTCTTCAATCATATCATATGCAGCATTTCCTACCGCCTCCATCGTAATTGCGGAGAACAAGAAAGGCAACATTCCTCCAATGAACATTCCTACAATTACTTCCGGTTTTAAGATCGAAATGGCATCAATTCCTACTGCCGCTGTGTAGGATACGAACAAGGATAATGCAGCCAAAGCCGCAGAACCGATTGCAAAACCTTTTCCAATTGCAGCAGTTGTATTTCCAACAGAGTCCAATTTATCTGTAATACTTCTTACCGATTCCGGCAACTCACACATTTCTGCAATTCCGCCGGCATTATCAGCAATCGGACCATATGCATCTACTGCAATAGTCATTCCCGCTGTGGCAAGCATTCCTACGGAAGCCAAAGAAATTCCGTATACTCCGGCTACCATATAAGAAAGTAAAATACCAAGTGAAATCAACACAATCGGAGCCAATGTAGATGCCATACCTACAGAAAGACCGGAGATAATCGTTGTTGCTGCACCGGTTTCCGATTGTTCTGCAATTTTTCGAACATATTTATGAGAATCGGATGTATAAATTTCAGTTACTTGTCCGATTAATGTTCCAACCACTAAGCCGACAATAACTGCTCCAAATCCTTTCATATCTCCCAACATTACTTTAGAAAGGAAGAATGATGCCACAATTGTAATAATACCTGCTACATAAGTTCCCATATTCAAAGCCTTTTGCGGATTTGAATTTTCTCCTCCACGAACAAAGAATGTTCCTATAATAGAACCGATAATTCCCACAGCTGAAACAGCAAGCGGGAAAACAACTCCCATAATACCATAATTTGTAGCAATCAAACCAAGTGTAATTGCTGCAATAATAGAACCCACATAAGATTCAAATAAGTCTGCTCCCATACCTGCAACGTCTCCAACGTTATCTCCAACGTTATCGGCAATTACAGCAGGGTTACGCGGATCATCCTCCGGAATTCCCGCCTCTACTTTACCTACAAGGTCAGCTCCGACATCTGCCGCTTTTGTGTAGATACCTCCACCAACACGACCGAATAAAGCCAAAGAAGATGCTCCAAGACCAAATCCTGTAACGATGTTTACAACTTCTACCGGATCAATTCCCATCTTTGTAAGAACAATATAAAGTGTGCTGACTCCCAAAATTCCAAGCCCTACAACACACATTCCCATAACTGCTCCACCGGAAAATGCAACGGATAAAGCTCCGTTCATTCCGCTTTCTTTTGCAGCATTTGCGGTTCTTACATTCGCTTTTGTTGCAACTTGCATTCCAAAAAATCCTGCAAGAGTTGAAAAAACCGCTCCTACCAAGAAACAACAAGCTGTCAATATATCAATTCCCACAGCTAATATAACAAATAATACCACGATAAAAATAACAAGAGTTTTGTACTCTCTCTTTAAAAAAGCCATCGCTCCTTCATGAATATAAGAAGAAATTTCTTTCATTCTATCATTCCCGGGCGAAACTTTGTTGATTTTGCTTGCCAAGAATAACGCAAATACAAGTGCAACTATTCCGACAGTAGGATACAAAATCAAATTCTCCATTCCATATTCCTCCTTTTTACTTTTGAAGTGTCAGTAGTACGACTGCAAGTATGACAAATACTCCCGCTAATACTACGGTAATTTTTCTCAATACCGTATCTTTTCCACGAACCTTGTTTCCGGATAACTGCTCATTTGCTCCGCTCATAAAACCTAATCCGCTGTTATTACTGGATTGTAGCAATACCGTAGCAATTAATGCAATACTTACAATCAATTCAAGAACCATTAAACCAGTCTTCATTCTACGCACCTCCACATCTTATTAAAAATATACTTTCATATTTTAACACAGCACTCCTTGAAATACAAGACAAAAGGGGTTTATTTTCTTTTAATGTTGTAGAAGGTATCTATCCCTAAATACTTCGAAATCCCTTCCAATTCTTCCTCAATACGAATTAATTGGTTGTATTTTGCAACACGGTCTGTACGAGACGGTGCTCCTGTTTTTATTTGACCTGCATTCGTTGCAACAACCAAGTCTGCAATGGTAGTGTCTTCCGTTTCGCCGGAACGATGCGAAACAACTGCTGTATATCCTGCTCTCTTCGCCATTTCAATCGCATCAAGAGTTTCCGTAATGGTGCCGATTTGATTTAATTTAATCAAAATTGCATTTGCAATTCCTTTTTCAATTCCCTGTTGCAGTTTTTTTGTATTGGTAACAAACAAATCGTCTCCCACAATTTGGATTTTTTTACCCAATCTTTCGGTCATCAATTTAAATCCGTCCCAATCATTTTCATCCAAACCGTCTTCAATGGAAATAATCGGATATTTGTTTACCAAATTTTCATAGAATGCCACCATTTCTTCCGAACTGTATTCTTTTCCTTCTCCGGACAGCACATATTTTTTCTTATCCGCATCATAGAAGGAAGATGCCGCTGCATCCATTGCAATTCTTACTTCTTCGCCCGGTTTATATCCTGCTTTTTCAATCGCTTCTACAATAGAAGAAAGCGCTTCTTCGTTGGAAGATAAATTCGGTGCAAAACCGCCTTCATCTCCTACTGCCGTATTCAATCCCTTTGCTTTCAAAACGGATTTTAAAGCATGAAAAATTTCAGCTCCCATTCTTAGTGCTTCTCTCCAAGAGGTTGCTCCAACCGGCATTACCATAAATTCTTGAATGTCTACATTATTGTCGGCATGTTGTCCGCCATTTAAAATATTCATCATCGGCACCGGCAACGTTTTTGCATTAACTCCACCAAGATATTGATACAACGGCATTCCTAACTCTTCGGCTGCAGCTCTTGCAACTGCCATGGAAACTCCCAAAATTGCATTCGCTCCCAATTTTCCTTTATTTTCGGTTCCATCTAATTCAATCATCATCTGGTCAATGCCGATTTGGTCAAATACATTCCAACCTTCTAATTCCGGTGCAATAATATCGTTTACATTTTCTACCGCCTTCAAAACACCTTTTCCAAGGTATCTGCTCTTGTCTCCGTCACGAAGTTCTACCGCCTCATACACTCCTGTTGAGGCACCTGACGGAACTGCCGCTCTTCCCATTACTCCCGTTTCCAAAGTAACCTCCACTTCAACGGTCGGATTTCCTCTGGAATCTAAAATCTCTCTTGCATATACATCTGTGATAAACATTGTTTTTCCTCCTCAAAATTTTAATAATTTTTATGTTTTATTTCCTATTAAAAGACTTTTTTATACCAACGCTTTTCCGGTCATCTCGTTCGGTTTGGATAAACCCAACAGCTTGAGCATGGTAGGTGCAAAATCGGACAAACGACCTCCTTCTGCCAAAACGACATCTTTATTCTCATCATCCACATATATGAACGGAACTAAATTCGTTGTATGTGCTGTAAACGGTTTTCCGCTTTCATCTGTCATTTGTTCACAATTTCCATGGTCTGCTGTAATTAAGCATACCCCACCCAGCTCTATAATTTTGCTTACAACCTTCTTAAGACAATCATCCACTGCTTCGACCGCCTTAACCGCCGCCTCCATAACCCCTGTATGGCCTACCATATCACAGTTGGCAAAATTCAAAATAATGACATCTTTCGGATTGCTATCCAAATCTTCCACTAATTTTTCAGCCACTTCGTAAGCAGACATCTCCGGTTGCAAATCATAAGTCGCCACTTTGGGGGAAGAAACCAAAATTCTTTCTTCATTTTTATAGGAAACTTCTCTTCCTCCATTAAAGAAAAACGTAACATGTGCATACTTTTCAGTTTCTGCAATCCGAAGTTGTGTCAATCCACAATCCGCAATATACTCTCCAAATGTATTCTTCAATTCTTGCGGCAGATAGGCAACATGCACATTAGGTATCGTCTTATCATAAACTGTCATACAAACATAATAAACCTTGACGTTTTTACGCTCAAAATCGGAAAACGTCTCATCGACAATTGCTCTTGTCAATTCTCTTGCTCTATCGGGGCGAAAATTGAAAAAAACAACACTATCTCCGTTTTCTATCCGTCCGCCTTCTCCAATTGTACACGGAATTACAAATTCATCCGTCACATTGTTTTGATAGGATTCTTCCATCGCCTGCAAAGCCGTATCAAAATGAGGACCTTCTCCGTTTACAACAACATCATAAGCCGCTTTTACCCGTTCCCATCGCTTATCTCTGTCCATTGCATAATATCTTCCGGATATGCTCGCAATATGCCCTATTCCCAATTCTTTCATATACGTTTCCAACTCTTCTACATATCCTTTTCCGGAATCGGGCGGAGTATCTCTTCCATCCATAAAACAATGTACTGCCACTTTTTTTATGCCGTTTTCCTTTGCCATTGACAAAACGCCTTTCAGGTGTTCTATGTGCGAATGTACACCGCCATCTGACAAAAGTCCCATTGCATGAAGGGTCGTATTGTTCGCAACAGCATTGTCCATTGCTTCTTTTAAAACAGGATTGGCAAAAAAATCACGCTCTCGAATTTCTTTTGTGATACGGGTAAGTTCTTGATAGACAATCCTTCCCGCACCGATATTTAAGTGCCCCACCTCAGAGTTCCCCATCTGTCCGTCGGGCAATCCTACATCTTCTCCGCTGGCTCCAACCAAAGTATGCGGATAATGAGACATCAGATAATCCAAGTAAGGTGTGTTTGCTTGATAGAATGCATTATTTTCTTTTTTTTCTGTAATTCCTACTCCATCCATTATAATCAAGGCTACCGGCTTTCTCATACTCTTCTACTCCTTATAATTCACAAGCTTTACAAAAGATTCCGGTTTCAAGGCCGCACCACCTACCAAAGCTCCGTCAATATCGGATTGTGCCATGATATCAAAAATATTTTCAGGCTTTACCGAGCCTCCGTATAAAATGGAAATATCTTGTGAAACCTCTCCAAACAACTCTTTTACCTGCATGCGAATAAAGGCGATAATTTCGTTTGCCTGTTCACTGGTAGCGGTTTTTCCCGTACCGATTGCCCAAACCGGTTCATAGGCAATCACCACTCTTTTCATCTCTTCTTCTGAAATACCGACAAGCGCTTTTTGTACCTGCTGTGCAATCACTTCTTTTTCTTTGGAGGCTTCTCTTTCCTCCAGAGTTTCCCCTACACATAAAATAGGTATCAACTCTTTTTCCAATGCTTTCTTTACTTTTTCATTGACAATCTCATCGGTTTCTCCAAAATATTGTCTTCTCTCAGAATGACCAAGAATAACATAAGTTATTCCGGCATCCTTCAACATGGAAGCGGAGATTTCTCCCGTATATGCTCCATTGTCTTTATAATGCATATTTTGTGCACCTAATTTAACCGTTGTATCCTTAAAAACAGATTGCAACGGATATAATGCCATAAACGGAGCACAAATTACCACCTCTACCTCTTTCGAAAATGAACTGTCTTTTATTTCGTTTGCAAATAACATTGCCTCTTCAATATTTTTATTCATTTTCCAATTTCCTGCAATAATTGATTTTCTCATGTTCATCTCCTTATCGATTGCTGATTGCATCAATTCCCGGTAAAATTTTTCCTTCCAAAAATTCAAGAGAGGCTCCGCCGCCTGTGGAAATATGGGTAATACTGTCCGCATAACCCAACTTTTCAACTGCCGCCGCAGAATCTCCACCGCCGACAATGGTTACCGCATCTATTTTGGATAAAATTTCAGCAACCGCTTTGGTTCCCTTTGCATACTTATCCATTTCAAATACACCCATAGGCCCATTCCATATAACGGTTTTTGCGGCAGAAAGTACTTTTTCAAATTCCGCCGTTGTCTTTTCTCCGATATCAAGTCCCATATATCCTTCCGGTACATTGTCATCCTCTGTAACAAAGGATGCCGTTTCTTCGCTAAATTCCGTTGTTACATGATAATCCACCGGCAATACCAAATGTACATTCTTTGCCTTCGCCTTTTCCAAAATATCTCTTGCAACTTCCACTTTATCTTCTTCCACTTTTGAAATTCCCACTTGTTTTCCTAATGCTTTTTCAAAGGTAAATGCCATTGCTCCTCCGATAATCAAGCTGTCCACCTTATCCAAAAGATTTTCAATTACGGAAATCTTATCCGAAACTTTTGCCCCACCCAAAATAGCTACAAAAGGTCTATCCGGATTTTCCAATGCTTTTCCCATTACGGATACTTCTTTTTCTATTAAATATCCCATTGCCGAGGGTAAAAATTCAGCAATTCCGGCCGTAGAAGAATGTGCCCTGTGTGCCGTTCCAAATGCATCATTTATGTAAATATCCGCTAATGATGCCAATTCTTTTGCAAATTTCAAATCATTCTTCGTTTCACCCTTCACAAAACGCACATTTTCAAGAAGAATAACATCTCCTTCTTTCATCGTTTCACTCAATCTTCTCGCATTGTCTCCTACAACAGTTTCATCTTCTGCCAATTCCACATTGTGCCCCAAAAGTTCGGACAATCTTACAGCAATCGGTTTCATAGAAAATTGAGGTTCGTATTTCTTGTCGGGTCTTCCCAAATGGGACATCAAAATAACCTTGGCACCATTGTCAAGCAAATGACGAACGGTATCCAATGCCGCTACAATTCTTCTGTCATCCGTAATTTTTCCATCTTTCATCGGAACGTTAAAATCACATCGAACAATTACTTTTTTCCCCTTTACATCAATATCACCAATACTCTTTTTATCCAACATCGCTATTTTCCCTCCTAATATTGTGTTTCCTACTTAAATAAAACTCCTACTAATACGAAACACTGATTAAAGTTACAATAAAATCTACTTTCTTAATGCTATATCGTTTCTTTTCTTTTTCATAATTAGCTGTATTTATATTTTAAAATAATATTTCGTATAAAACCCTTCTAAAGAAGAACAAAATCCGTTTCCTAACTCCGTTTTAATGAAGTTTGTACTTCCTCTTCATACAGTTTTTCCGATACAAAAAGTAAAATCCATACAAAAATTGCATGGACTTTACGTTCAAATGAGCTTGATCTCTTGTTTGAAAAAAAAGTTTTTAGCAACTTGAAATTGCAAAACTTCCATATATATTCTTAAACATCAGAAGATTTCTTCTATCTATTAAGCCCTCACCTTATTTATTTTCTTTCATTCACAATCTTGGTCAAATCCAATACACGGTTGGAATAACCCCATTCATTGTCATACCAAGCAACAATTTTAACCATTTTATTTCCCATCATCATTGTAGAAAGTGCATCTACAACGGAAGATCTCTTGTCTTTTGTAAAATCAATGGATACCAATGGTTCTTCACAATATCCCAAGATACCTTTCATCTCATTTTTGGATGCTTCTTCAAATGCTTTATTGATTTCTTCAACGGTTGTTTCTTTTTTCAACTCCACAGTCAAATCCACTACGGATACAGTCGGAGTCGGAACACGCATTGCAAATCCATTCAATTTTCCTTCTAATTGAGGAAGTACTAACGCTACCGCTTTTGCAGCACCGGTCGTAGTAGGAATGATGGACAAAGCTCCTGCTCTTGCTCTTCTCAAATCCTTATGTCTTTTATCCAAAATATTTTGATCATTTGTATATGCATGAACGGTTGTCATCAAGCCTTTTTCGATTCCGAATTTTTCATCTACCACTTTTGCAAATGGTGCTAAGCAGTTTGTTGTACAGGATGCGTTTGAAATAACATGATGCTTTTCCGGATCATAAGAATCACAGTTTACACCAACTACAAAAGTAGCATCTACATTTTTACCCGGAGCAGTCAAAATAACCTTTTTTGCTCCTGCCGCAATGTGTTTTTCCGCATCTGTCTTGTTATTGAATTTTCCGGTGGATTCAATTACAATATCTACCCCTAATTGTTTCCATGGAGCAGTTGCAGGGTCTCTTTCTTCAAACAACAAAATTTCATGTCCGTCAATTACCAATTTATCATCGCCTACAACTTGCACATCTCCGGTATAAGTTCCAAATACGGAATCATATTTAAATAAATGCGCAAGAGTTTTTGCCTCTTTTCTATTGTTTACCGCTACAATTTCATAACCGTAAGTATCTTTCCCGCCATTTTCAAAATAAGCTCTCAAAACATTCTTTCCAATTCTTCCAAAACCGTTAATTCCGACCTTCATACTTTCCCTCCTAAAAATTTTACTACACGATTTCCCCGAAAAATAGAATCTTTTTTTCTTCCAAAATCATATATTTTTTAATTTTTATTCCCTTCCTTATCATATCCAATTTTATTAAAAATTGCAATACCCGTTTTCCGTATTTTGATTATTTTTGCTATACTTTTTGTCTTGTTTTTGATAAAAATGTATCATAATAATTTTATTTCCTCAAAATGATTGTATTTTTTACTTCCTTTAGCATAACTTTTTTATTTCAAATCTTCCAAATTTACATAGGGTGCTTCTTTCCAAAGACGTTCCAAATTGTAAAATTCTCGTTCCTCATTTTTGAAAATATGCACCATACACATACCATAATCCAATATAATCCAACGATTTGTATTCTGTCCTTCTTTTGCACGAACGGTATAACCGAGTTCCTCCATCTTATCTTCCACATTTTGTGCAATTGCAGCAACCTTTCTCTCATTGTCGGCAGCAGTTATGACAAAATATTCCGTAATGGTCGAAACCGGTTTTATATCCAAAACCACAAGTTCCTCTCCCGCTTTTTCTTCGATTGCTTCTACAATTTTTTTCAAATATTCCATATCTGTCTCCTCTTCTAAATTAAAATATAAAGCACTTTCTTGCATACGTCTGTTTTGATTTTCACAACGCTATCTTGTAAATAAACACGTCTTCTTCTATTCTTATTCATTATTTGTTGAAATCACTGCCTATTATAATTACAACATCCGGCTCCCTGTAATCAACAGCTCTTGTTCCTTCCTTTATTTCTCCGACCTCCAGAATTTCCGCTATTCGTTCTGCAAGCTTTTTATTATCTTTATAATAAATGCTTGTCTTTTCATAATCAAAATTTCCGGCATTTCCACTATGCGAGATCGGCAAATCTTCAATCTTGAGCAAATCGGAAACTCGTCTGGCAATCCCGGATGTTCCGCAGCCATTATAAACATAAATGCGATACAAAGGTTTTTCTTCGCTTTTCGTCTGCACCGCTTCCTCTTCTTCTATCTTTTTTTGTTTTGCAACAAGTTCTTGATACTCTCCCGTCAAAAGATATTCCATCAATTTCTTCTGTTGTTCTTCATCAATGATAAAATAAGAGGTTCCGTTAATTGTTTTCGCTTGCCCCTCTACTGTCTTTTTTTCAATTAAATCAGGATTGATCTTAATTGCAGTCGCAGCAATTGAAATGATTTCTTTTTTTGACATATCCGTATCGACATATTGATACATCGTTTCCAAATATTTCGGGATCCTTGCAATGGATTGTGGTGACATCAACTTATGAATCAATGCATCTAAAAAATTTTGTTGTGCCTCAATTCTTCCTAAATCCATATTGGCATAGCCATGCCGAAATCTCATAAATTCCATTGCCTGCTGTCCGTTAAGAGTCTGTACTCCCGCCTTCAAATGAATATGCAAATTCCCGGCATTATCGTCCCAATCCATATCCTGCGGAACATTGATTTGTACGCCTCCTACATCATCCACCGTCTTCATCAAAGCATCATAATTCACTCTTATATAGTGATGAATCGGAATATTTAATACTTTTTTGACTGTCGATACCGCAAGCTCTACTCCTCCAAAAACATGCGCATTGTTTATCTTGGTTTTTCTATTTTTTTCTTCAATAAAAACTCTGCTGTCTCTTGGAACGGAAAGCATAAATCCCGTCTTTGTCTTCGGATCGATGCTCAAAACCATCATGGTATCTGTACGAGCCTGTTCAACGGTTACTTTTCCCTCTACAACATCAACCCCCATAACCAACACGTTGATACGTTCCTTCTCTTCCACAGCATTGAGCCAATATCGCTCAAACTCGCTTTTTTTCTCTTGATCGTCCTTATCCAAATAGATATGAAATGCCATGAAAAGCGTTGCCAATATAGCAACAACAACCACTGCCGTTATCTTCAACTTCTTCATAAAAAATAGCCTCTTTCTATCCTAAGCATCAAAAACCTGTTAATTCTATATATTCTCCAAGAATGCATCGTAATTTCCCCAAAAATATGATATCAAATCCTCTTACCTCGTTTCCATAAATCATAGCGGAACAACAAATCATTTCGTGCCTCAAGTGTCAACGGGTGTATCAGTTTCTCATCCTTGAGCAAATACTCTATCGTATGCCCAAGTGCCTTGTACAAAGCATAATACAAGTCCTCTGCCGCATACTTGCGAAGAGCTTCCACTCCGGGATAATTTCGTGAAGGTTCAATATAATCCGCCAAAGCTACAATAACTTCTATCTTACTCATATCCGCCCTTCCCGTAGTATGATAAAAAATCGCATTGAGAATATCGGTATCATCAATTCCGTATTTTTCTTGTGCAATCACTGCTGCAACTTTTCCATGAAGAAGCTCCGAGGTATTCTCCTCAATCCAATCCGGCACAATCCCTCTCTCTTTTAAAAAAGCAACTTGTTCCTCTTTCGAAAATCCTTTCGCATAATCATGCAATACTGCCGCCAATCTTGCTTTTTTGATTTCTCCTCCATGCAATTTACATAAATACTCCGACGTTTCCACTACACCGCACACATGATTGAAACGTTTTGGTTGTAATCGTTGTCTTAAATCCTCAAAAATCATTTTTTCCAAATCATATCTCATAACAAACTCCATATCTCTACTGTTCCCTATTCTATTAAGCACATATCTCAACACAAAACACGATATAAAAATAGAGTGTTTCGCAGAACTGACGAAAGATATGGAAAACAACATAAACATAGCTTTTAGGATATCTTTCACAGGTGTTTCATATAAAATTGTTGCTCGTATCCTTCCTCTTTGCACAAAAGCTGTATTTCATAAGTAAAGTTTTCTTTTACCACAAAACGAGTATATAGTTCCGTTTTCCTTCCTGTTTTTTACAATTTTTCCTTCCGCATTTGAATAAAGCTGCATTTCCCATTTCAGATCGTTTCTAATCCAATGCGTGATTTTGTTTACCGATACAAATTATGCGCTCTGATATATGCAACAACATCACTTGGAACCAAATAATCTATCGTATCTCCATTTTTCACCGCAGAACGAATAGCCGTAGAAGAAACATTCATCTCAAGTGTCGGAAAAAATAGAACCTTCACTTGATAGTTGTCCTGCAAAAACGTTATCCTGCCTTCTATGGACTGTTCTGCCAAATACGGTCTTGCCAAGCATACAAAGGTGGCGTACTTATGAATTTCTCCAATACGATACCATGTATGCAATTGATACAGCGAATCCAAGCCGATAATAAAAAACAATTCATCTTTCGGATTTTGCTCTTTCAAGCAACAAAGGGTATCTATCGTATACGATTTTTTCTCGCCCATTTTCTTTTCCAACTTTGATGCACCAAAATGAGCATTTCCATTAATTGCTATATTTACCATTTCATACCGAGCTTCAAAGTCGCTTACTTTTACCACATCTTTATGCGGAGGATTTGCAGCAGGCATAAAAATAACTTTGTCCAAATGTAATTTATCTTTCGCCGCCTGCGCAATATACAAATGCGCAATATGAATCGGATCGAAAGTCCCGCCCAAAATTCCGATCTTAGCCAAAATAATTTCTCCTTCTATTTAATACGGAACATCTATGAAAGATATTCTAAAGGCCATGTTTATGCATTATGCTTTTTGTCATATCTTTCGTCAGTCCTACGAAACATTTTATTTTTATATTATGCTTCGCAGGATAACCAACTCGAACACATCCAAAATTGTTTTTTCGATTATAGAACAGCTCTGTTATAAAAAACAACATTGTATCTCAGATACAACCCCGATTTTATTGATATAAATACTTATCGGTTTCCATTCCACACATTTTTCTGCCGTTTATTTAATTAATTTTGACATATGTTTAAACTCCGGACCTCCCGCTTTTTTCAAAATATCGAATATAACCGTTTCGGTACAGGTAATCAAGGCTCCCATATCTCTCATATACTGTAAGCCCACTTCTTTATTTTGCTGTGTACGAGAAGAAACCGCATCTGCCGCAACAAACACCTCATACCCCGCCTTTTTCAAACTTCTTACGGTCTGCAAAACACAAATATGATTTTCCATACCGACCACAACAATATTTTTCGCCTTCAACTCCTCAAGCTTCGCAGCCATTTTTTCACTATAACCTGTAAATTCGGTTTTTTCATATATCAATTCCGGCATCAAATAGTCTCTAAGAGGAGCAATTGTCATTCCCAATCCCTTCGGATATTGTTCCGTTGCAAGAACCGGAATATTACATACCTTCGCAAGCTCCAACAAAATTTGCGTATTCTTTACCACTTCTTCTTGGTTTAAAACCGCCGGTAAAAGTTTTTCTTGAATGTCTATTACGAGCAAAACCGTATTTTCTCTGTTCAGTTCAAACTCCTTCATTTCTTCAAACCCCTTCCCTACAATCTACTTGACCTTCGCAAAAATCATACGACCCGCCGCCGTTTGCAATACGGAGGTCACAATAACATCCCTTTGTTCTCCGACCATTCTTTTTGCACCTTCCACGACAATCATCGTTCCGTCATCCAAGTATGCAACTCCTTGGTTCAGTTCTTTGCCTTCCTTTACAATCGTAACCGTAAGCTCCTCACCCGGAAGCAAAACCGGTTTGACCGCATTTGCAAGTTCATTGATATTCAAGACTTTGACACCTTGAAATTGTGCTACCTTGTTTAAATTATAATCATTTGTCAAAACAACACCGTTTAAATTCTCCGCCAATTTCAACAGTTTGACATCCACTTCTTTTACTCCCTGAAAATCTCTTTCCGAAATTTCAAAAGAAAACCCCAACTCTTCCTGCATGGTATTTAAAATATCAAGTCCCCGTCGTCCCTTTGCACGCTTCAAATCATCTGACGAATCGGCAATATGTCGGAGCTCCTCCAATACAAATTCGGGTACAATCAATTTCCCTTCAATAAATCCGATTTTGGCAATATCCGCAATTCTTCCGTCAATAATGACACTGGTGTCAAGCACCTTCGGAGAAAGAAATTCTCCTTTTAGTGCATTTCTTCTTTCATTCAATTCTTTTTCCTGTTTTACAAAATTCCGACGGAACAACCCTGCCAAGTCTTCCTTCCTCTTGATTGCAATACTTGCTCCCATATACCCGAGCATAATATAAACCAATGCGGAAACCGTCAATCCGACAACAGGTATCTTTTGTAACAACCCCGATATAAAATAAGAAATAATAAGTCCGGTAATCAGTCCCATAAGACTCGTTAAAATATCTGAAATAGTAAATTTAGAAAATTCTTTCTCTATTTTTGCAACCATACGGCTGACTTCTGATGAAAAAAACGGTTCCAAAATAAAAAATATACCGCCTCCAATAAAAGCAAATGCACTTATTAAGGCAACTTCCGTCACAAATCCCTCCGTAGCAAAATCAAAATTTTGCCTACTGTAAAAAAAGACAGTAACTCCCATACTCAACCCTATCAAAGTAAGGATTGCTCTTACCACTTTTCTAATCATTTCAACACCTCCATCACATCATAATTTTTGTCATAACATGCTCTTTTGTCAACTTGTCTCAAAACTCCCACAACCATTTCAGAAAAAGAAGGAAGCCCTTCCCCTTATGAAAACATTCTTCCGACACATTCTACATTTTGCTGAAAACAGCTATTTCCTATGAAGTGCAAACGATACTTCCTTCTGCCCGATTTCATCCACTGCATTTGACAATCTTTTTTGCCTTGCAAGTGCAGTGCAGCCTTATTTCTGCAAGCCTCCTTGATACGATATTCTTTCCGGCACGAACAATTCCCTTTCCCTTACTTATCCTGTTTCACATATGCAATGTAGGGCAGGTTGCGATAATTTTCCTGACAGTCGATACCATATCCGATAATAAACTCATCCGGCAAATGAAATCCCGTAAAATCCGCTTGAATGTCACATTTTCTTCCTTCCGGTTTATCCAACAGTGTACAAATTTTGAGTTTTTTGCATCTTCTTGCCGTTAAATAGTCTCTAAGATATTCCATCGTAAGACCTGTATCAATAATATCTTCCACAATCAATACATTCTTTCCCTCAATGTCCATATCCAAATCCTTAATGATTTTTACCACACCGGAGCTTTCCAATGCCATTCCATAACTCGATAATGCCATAAAATCCAATTTAATCGGACAAGTAAACTCTCGAATTAAATCCGAAACGAAAATACAGGCTCCCTTTAAAATTCCCACAATATAGATTTCTTCTCCCATAAATTCCGTTTCAATCTCTTTTGCAAGTTCCTTAACCTTCGCCTTAATCTCATCTTCATTTAACAGCTTACCGCCAATATTCAAATCAACCATTTTCTTTCTTCCTCTCCCATTTTATTTCTCTCGAAACTGCTCTACATTTTTTATCACAACAGACCATTTGCCGTTTTCTTCCGCCACAAATTCCACGCATTGTTTGTCTGCCAAAAGATGCACCGGAACACTGATTTCTATTCCCGAATCTGTTACCAACTTCTGCTTTTCATAATTCTTCTTCAAAGTCGTTTCCGGAACCACAACTTCCTCCTGCCACAACCCCGACTTCTGAAAAGCATTTTCATAAATGTTCTTCAGCTCCGTATGTTCTCCAAATGCCTGCTCCAATACTTCCGGAATATGAATACTTCCATGTTCAAATACACTATCGAGCACTGCTTTTTTTAGTTCCGCTTTTTGGTTGAAATCCTCGCCGACAAATTTTTCTTCCAAATTGGTGTTAATATTATGAAACTCTTTGAGTTTCTCTCTTTCCGAAAAACCGCTGTCACTTTTCAACAAAATATCTTCCAAAATCTCCACCTTATCTCCGTTTATAACATATTCACGGTCGATAAGCGCAATATCCTTATGTTTCAAATGGATTAAAAAACCTTCATCTACCTTGGTTCGGTTTGCCAAATACAAATCTTCATGATTTTTCAATTTCCAAATATTTCCATCTCGACTCGTATCCTTCCCTCGTACCAAAAATCTTTTGTGGTTCCATTTAAAGCAACCAAAATACATTACCTCCTGCATTTCAAACAAGATAAATGCCAAATCGCAAGACGGCATAGTCGCCGAATTATCGTGAATGACTTGATGAAGTAATATAGACAAATCCTTGGTAATTTCCATAAAACTATTTAAATCCGCATCTAAATTACTCATCATTGCATCTGCAATACTATCTTCCCGAAACCTCGCCCATTTCATATCTCGAGAGTGATATAATCCATTGATATGCCGAAGCAAAAACTCATATGTCATCTCTTCTTCCCGATCAATTTCAAAAGTTGAGAAAGCGGGCATCTCCGAATTCCGGTTTAATGTATGAATGACTGCTTTGTATATAATCGGTTTTTCCAACTCAAACATCTTTCCGACTCCTTTTTCTCCAAAATTGCATTTACAAAAACAAATTTGCTCTTACCTACATTTTTTGTTTTTTCTCAATTCTCCTGCCTTTTGCAAAAGCAAACGTGCCACTTCCTTCTTTGACAAAAGCTCCGTCCTTTGCATCGTTCCATCCGAAAATAAGAAGGTCACTATATTCGTATCCGTACCAAATCCGGCTCCCTCTTTTGTCAAATCATTGGATACAATAAAATCCAAATTTTTCTTTGCAAGTTTTGCACTTGCATTTTCCAACACTTCATTTGTCTCCGCCGCAAATCCGACCATAACTTGTCGTTCCTTTTTCTTCCGCCCCATCTCATAGGCAATGTCTTTTGTCCGGTTCATCTCTATAATGAGATTTCCCTCTTTCTTTTTGATTTTTTTATCCGCTACCGTACTTGGTGTGAAATCCGCTACCGCTGCCGCCTTAATCAAAATATCGGTGTCTTCAAATTCCTTTTCCACTGCCAAAAACATATCCTGCGCCGAACGAACCGAAACGAATTTTTGCAATCCGAACGGTACCTCAAGCCTCGTCTCTCCGGAAATCAAAACGACGTTTGCACCCATCTTGGCCGCTTCCTGCGCAATGGCATATCCCATCTTTCCTGTGGAGCGATTGCTCACAAAACGTACCGGATCCAAGTCTTCAATCGTCGGTCCGGCAGTAATCACAACCTTATATCCATCCAATTCCCTCGTTAAATTCGCTTCAAACAAAATTCTTTCGACAATTTTTTTCGGCTCCTCCATTTTTCCTCTTCCGACATCTCCACAGGCGAGCAATCCTTCTGCCGGTTCAATGAAAACATACCCTCTGCTTTTCAACTTTGCAATATTTTCCTGAACGGCAATATTTTCATACATCGCCGTATTCATTGCCGGAGCAAAAATCACCTTCGCCTTCGTTGCCAAAATCGTTGTAGTAAGCATATCATCTGCAATTCCATTGGCAATTTTTCCGATAATATTTGCTGTTGCGGGTGCAACCAAAAAAAGTTCCGCTTTCTTTGCAAGTTCAATATGCTCCACATCCCATCTCGTCGGCTCGCAGAACATATCCGTTACGGTTTTATTGTGACTGAGCGTCTGAAAAGTCAACGGCTGCACAAAGTGTTGTGCATGCTTTGTCATAATGACATCCACTTCAAAGCCCTGTTTTTTTAAACTCGAAACAATATCACATGCCTTATATGCCGCAATTCCTCCCGTCACTCCGACAACAATGTTTTTTAACATATTCTTACTCTCCTCATTAAGATTGCCTGCTGTTTCCTCTATTTTTTTCTATCTTTCCAACATTTTATTCACATGTTGCAAATAATACTCGTGAATTGCTTTGGTATAGCGTTTTACACTGTTTTTTTCCGCCTTTACAATCGCTTCCATTTCTTCTACCGCAAATTCCAAATCATCATTGATGATAAAATAAGAATATAAGTCGATCGCATTGATTTCTTCTATGGAGCGATACAAACGATTTTCGATTTGCTCGGGTGTTTCCGTTCCTCTGGATTCAATCCTTCGTTTCAGTTCTTCAATCGTCGGAGGAAGTACAAAAACAAGGACAGCATCTGCATACGTCTCTCTGACCTTTCTTGCACCCTCAATTTCAATTTCCAAAATAATATCTTTTCCCGATTTGATTTTTTCTTCTACATACTTTATGGGAGTTCCATAATAATTATCGAATACATGAACATATTCCAATAATTCTCCCTCTGCAATCATAGTCTCAAATTCTCTTTTTTGCTTAAAGAAATAATGCCTTCCATCTATCTCGCCCTCTCTGGGTTGTCTCGTCGTTGCGGAAATGGATAATCCCACATCTTGATTTTTCTCCAAAAATCGCTTACACATGGTTCCTTTCCCGCTTCCCGAAGGCCCGGACAGTACAATTAGTAATCCCTCTCGCTCCATTTGTTTTCCCCTATTCTCTTTCCGTTTCTATTTTTTCCTTAACCGTTCTCTTCTATACTCAATTTCTCTTACGAAGTACTCCGAATAAAACGATAGCTGCACCCTGCCATTCACGAATACTTATTTCAGCCTATCCATTCATACATGATTTCACTGTTCGACACTGCATTTACACCACTCATCATGCAACTTGATTTTGTATATTCCTTTTTTTTACTTTGATGAAGACCATCCATACTTTGCGTAATAATCGCTTGATTTTGCTTGCATACTCTCCTAAACTCGCCTTACAACAAACATTCTTGTTGCATAAACTTTTTCAATCTTACTCCAAGTTTTGAATTTGTTCTCTTATCTTTTCCAACTCGCTTTTAAGCACAACCACCTTATCTACAATCTCCAAACTGTCCGATTTCGACCCTATGGTATTGATTTCCCGATTCATTTCCTGAATGATAAAATCCAACTTTCGCCCAACCGGCTCCTCAACGTCCAAAGAATCAAGCAACTGCTGTACATGGCTCTTAAATCGCACAATTTCCTCCGTAATGGCGCTTCGATCCGCTATAATCGCAGCCTCTTGTACAATTCTCTGCTCGTCTGCACGTTCTCCCAACTTCTCCAAAATAACATTCAATTTTTCCATCAGATAGTTTCGGTATTCTTCTTCCAGAACCTCCGCTTTGCTCTCGATTTCTTCAATAATTCCAAGCAAACATCGACTTCTTGCCGAGATATCCTCCGACAGTTTCTTGCCCTCTCTTGCTCTCATATCCATAATGGATTGAACCGCACGTTCCGTTGCCTGCTTTAATAAAGAGGAAATCACATCCTCTTCCAACTCATTTTCCGTAACCGATACCACATCGGGAAACTTCATTAAATCAATCGCACGCATTCCACCGGAGAGAGAGAAAATTTCATTGATACCCTCTGCAATATGTAAATATTCCTCCGCCAATTTCTTGTTCAATGTAAGTTTTTTGTCCACACCCTCCTTCATCGTAAACGTAACAAAAACATCCATTTTCCCTCGACTGATTTTTTGTTTGATAATTGCTTTGACAGTTTCTTCCAAATACAGAAGTTGGCGAGGCATACGGACATACATATCCAAATACCGATTATTGATAGACTTCATCTCAATTACCATGGAATATTGCTCATTTTCCGCACTTCCTCTTCCATACCCCGTCATACTAAAAATCATTTTACCGTCTCCTCTTTTTCAAAATAGAACTTCCATTATTTATTCAAATTGCAAAACTGTTCCTCTTGCAAATACTTCCTGATAATATTTTATTATAACTTAAAAAATCTCGTTTGTCTTGATAAAAAAAGAATATCTTTTCCTTTTTGAAACTTGTGCCGCAAATAAACGTCACTTACACAAAACAATGTATGAAACTGAAATTTGTGATATAATAACCTTCATAAAAAACGGATTTCAAAAAGGAGAGAAATTTTTATGGCACTTGACGGTATCACATTACGTGCATTGGTTCACGAACTGCAAACTCATTTAACCGGCGGAAAAATCGACAAAATTAACCAACCGGAAAAAGACGAGCTTATCTTGACCGTTCGCAGTCAAAAAACAAATTACAAACTTCTTCTCAGTGCAAGCTCATCAACCGCACGCCTGCATATTCTGGAAGACATCAAAAAAGAAAATCCGCTTGTAGCTCCCATGTTTCTTATGCTCCTTCGCAAACATATCGGGAATGGAGCCATAAAAAGCATTGAACAACGCTCCACAGAACGTATTGTTGAAATTTCAATCGAAGCATATGACGAATTGAGAGTCTTGAAGAACAAACTTTTGATTATCGAATTGATGGGAAAACACAGCAACATCATCCTTGTAAACGCAGAAGACCGAAAAATTATCGACTCCATCAAAAGAGTGAGCATCAACGTCAGCTCCGTACGTGAAGTATTACCCGGACTTACCTACGTTTATCCTCCCTCTCACAACAAAAAAAATCCGGTTCGAAACACCGACTTTTCTTTTTTCAAATCGTTGTTTGAACACGGCTCAATCGAATTATACAAACTCTTCTATATGAATTATGAAGGTTTAAGCCCCACAATCGGAAAAGAAATCTGTTACCGTTGCAACATCAGCCCTACCGAATCGTCACAATCTCTTTCCGAAACCAAAATCGAGCGTCTTTGGGGCACATTTGAACGTATCATGCATTGCGTTTCCAAGCACCAATATAACCCGTGCATCGTCATGCAAAAAAATCCGCCCCGTATCTTGGATTTTTCCGCAATTATGCTTACACATAGTGAAGAACACTTCCTTGCAGAGTGTCCTTCCATGAATTCCGCTTGTCAAGAATATTATGCTTTGAAAGACAAAACCGAACGAATTCAACAAAAAACATCAGACCTTAGAAAACGAGTACAAACACGTCTTGATATGCTGAAAAACAAAACGGAAAAACAAAATAACGAAATTTCTTCTTCCATGACGCTTAATCGAGACAAACATTACGGCGAACTTTTAACCGCCTACATTTATCTGTTGCAAAAAGGAATGAACGAAATTACCGTAGATGATTTCTACCATGACAATACCCCTATAACCATTCCTCTTGACATTCACAAAACGCCGTCGGAAAACATACAGCGTTACTTCAAACGCTACCAAAAGTCAAAAAATCGAATTGCGGAGCTGACCGAACAACTTTGCATTGCACAACGTGAAATCTCCTATTTGGAAAATGTCCTCGTTTCTATTTCCCAAATTGAAAACTATTCGGAAATCAGCGAAATCCAAAATGAATTAGCAAAAGAAGGATACATTCGCCGATCACAAAGTTATAAAAAGCAAAAAGAAGAACCATCCTCCAAACCGATGGAATTTCTTTCAAGCGATGGAATAGAAATCTTAGTCGGAAAAAATAACACACAAAATGACAAACTGACTCTCAAACTTTCTTCACCAAATGACATTTGGCTTCACACCAAAGAAATTCCGGGTTCTCATGTTATTCTCCGCACCACAATGCAAAACGTACCCGAACAAACCCTGCGGCAAGCAGCGATACTCTCCGCTTATTTCAGCAAAGCAAGAATGTCCGCCAACGTTCCCGTAGACTATACAGAACGAAAAAACGTCAAAAAACCAAATGGTGCAAAACCCGGAATGGTCATCTATGAAAAAAATGCCACACTTTATGTAACCCCTGATGAAACCATCGTTAATTCATTGCGAAAAAAAGAACCTTTAAAATAACTTGTCTAATCCTCACTTTGGGATAAAATGGACAGAAAAAGGTTTTTGTGAATAAAGTTGCCCTCTTATATAACAACATCCTTCACAAAACCTTTTTATAATCTCGACAAAAACATCTGTAAATCGTTCCTTAAAATATTCACCGATTATCCTCCAATTTTTTAGAGAATAATCGATGAATAAAATCCAACTCGGTTTTTTATATTTGTTTCACCCAGAAGTTTTGTACAACCGCTTCCACTTCCCTTGGTCTTTCTTCAATTGCCTTGCTCCATGAAACTCCTTTTTCTTGACTAAAGCCTGCCATCGCTTGCACCAATTGTTCTACTTGATGATTGATCGAAACAAATTGGGTTTCTACATATGAAGTCTCTTGTCTTGTTTCTCCTATTGTTTCCAAAATGGCAGGTGTTTCCTTTGCATCTTTGCTGTCTTCTCTTTGTGCAATGGTATTCTCTCCTATAAGTTCTCTTAACAAACTGCCGTTATTGTCCACACTTTGGATGTTCATATAGGTCGGAGCTCCGTTATTTTGTGCTTTTTCTTTCATATAATCCGCACTCCATATGGTGCCGTTTGCAAAGCGAATTTGTTCGATTTGCGGTTTTTGGTATGCATATTCATTTTTTATGGTAATGCTTGTGTCTACACTTTGTTTGTCTTCACTTAGGATTTCTATTACCATGTGGTAGCCGTTTCGGCGAATGCGGATATCTTCTTCGGTAATTCCTTCTTTGAATTCGATGGTATCTGTACTT
>JBGZJG010000037.1:0-12211 GCA_041848665.1 Filifactor sp. | reverse complement strand
TGGGATCATAGCTCAGCTGGGAGAGCACCTGCCTTACAAGCAGGGGGTCATAGGTTCGAGCCCTATTGGTCCCACCAAAATAAACGGCTCGGTAGTTCAGTTGGTTAGAATGCCAGCCTGTCACGCTGGAGGTCGAGGGTTCGAGCCCCTTCCGAGTCGCCATTTTATTTTGAGGTAGGAAGAGTTGGGTTGTTATTTTAGTTTTTTTGTGCTGGCATGGCTCAACGGTAGAGCAGCTGATTTGTAATCAGCAGGTTGTAGGTTCGATTCCTATTGCCAGCTCCATTTTTTACAGAGGAGGAGTTCCCGAGTGGCCAAAGGGGGCAGACTGTAAATCTGTTAGCTACGCTTTCAGTGGTTCGAATCCACTCTCCTCCACCAAAAAAGATTTATTTTTTTCAAGATTTGTGTTATAATAATTGAGTATCTATTGAAAGTAAGAGCTATCAAGATAGAGATTTTAAGATATGCGGGTGTAGCTCAGTGGTAGAGCCCCGGCCTTCCAAGCCGGTTGCGAGGGTTCGATCCCCTTCACCCGCTCCAATTTTTTGTATAGGTTATGACCTATTAGCTCAGTCGGCAGAGCACCTGACTTTTAATCAGGGTGTCCCGCGTTCGAGTCGCGGATAGGTCACCATTTTATTTGACTCATTAGCTCAGCTGGCAGAGCACCTGACTCTTAATCAGGGTGTCCAGGGTTCGAACCCCTGATGGGTCACCATTTTAGGAGAAGTACTCAAGTGGCTGAAGAGGCTCCCCTGCTAAGGGAGTAGATCTGTTAAAGGATGCGAGGGTTCAAATCCCTCCTTCTCCGCCATTTTTTCGAGGTGTAGCGCAGTTTGGTAGCGCACATGGTTTGGGACCATGGGGCCGGGGGTTCGAGTCCCTCCACCTCGACCATATGTAGTTAGGGCTTATAGCTCAGGTGGTTAGAGCGCACGCCTGATAAGCGTGAGGTCGCAAGTTCGAGTCTTGCTAAGCCCACCAGTTTTCAAAAGATACTATTATTAATAGTATCTTTTGACCATTTATTTTTCTTATTTGTAGAATTGTTACAGAGAATAAAGGAGTTTTGTTTTCTTGAAAATTTTAGGGGCGTAGTTCAGTGGTAGAACGTCGGTCTCCAAAACCGAATGCCGTGGGTTCAAGTCCTGCCGCCCCTGCCATTAAAAAATCTCCGAGAACGTTGTTATCAATGGTCTTGGAGATTTTTCTTTTTTTCGCTTGTCTAATTATGAAATTTTAAAATAAAGTATTTTTTATATAGTAACCACTTTCTATGAGTAGTGATTTTTACTATATTTACATGACTTTTGAGAAGGGAATTAGTATTGGATATTTAATAGTACAATAGTATTATTTGATTTTTTTGTTTAAAAATCTTATTTTTTCTCAAAAGATAAATGAGAATTAAAATATATAGATTTACTTTGAACATAATGCAGTAAAAGGTTATTTTAGGAGTGAAAAATACGACTCTCCAATGCTTCTAAATCTTTAAAACGAATATCATATTTTTCTTGTTTTTTAAGAGATTTGTATAATGTTTTTGCTTTTTTTTCTTCACCAATATTGTAGTAGCTGACAATCATGGACAGATATCCGGGGTCAAAAGGAAATTTGGCTGCCTTAAATAACTCCGAAGTTTTGTCAAAATATATGGTTGCATTTGAGTAGTCACGTTTGTAATAGTATTCCATTCCAATGAAAAAATTCAGCTTTGCAGTATCTTTTGCATTTTTGGAAAGATTATTGATTCCATATTTTAATATAGAAATTGCTTGATTGTGTGCATGTAAATATTTTGACCATGAAGTTGCCCGATGAATACATACTTCGACCGTTTTTGCAGGGCGAAAAAAAACACGAAATGAAGAAAAACATAATATAAAAGCAAGGATTACATATACAATTTTTAGAGATGTGGAAATTGTTTGTGTTGAAGATAACATGATAATTTTCCTCCGGAGTTTTATTTTGGCAATAATGTGTAAATACTAATGATTATTTGTAATAAGTGCTTTATCATAAATATAAAATTCAAATCTTGCCTTCTGCCGTTTTTTCTTATTTATAGGCTGAGAAAGGCTAAATATTTTATTCGATTCATCTTTAAGTTCCAAAATTTCTATTTTGGGGAAAATTTCTTCTTAAAAAATAATCTTGTTTTTCCCGTAAATTCGAAATTTCGTCCGAATTTTGATAGGGTATGTCTATACATTCAAGATGATATATATTCTTTAGATATGCACCAAGTGTTTCAATTATAACACAGAACAAATTGAAAGAACAGTATTATAAAACGGATGCGTATTTACAAAATTATAACATATAACTTATACGAAACATCTATCCAACATTATAATAAAATCCACTTCCTATGAGTTTTCATATTTCCCATATCTTTGGGCAAGAATATGAAAAACTATCTTTTTATAGCGTGTTTTGTATTAGAGGAAGATGTTACAATGTTGTATATATTTTTGATTGTTCCATCCTATTCTAATTACAGGTCAATTTATTTTGAGACGGTAGGATAATCATTATGGTTGTTTGATGCGAAACACTATTAAAAAATACAGGGATGTATTAGATATTTTTTCGTTTTGGGTTTCTTGTTTTCCTTCTTCGAGCAACCTCTTTATCCCTCGTCAGAGCGAGGAAGGAAAGAAAGAACTTCTCCTACCAAATAGATTGGGAAAATGATATCTTGAAGAAAGTGAATTTTATTATAGTTTTAATCAGTCTTTCGTTTGAATAACGGTTATATATAAGAAGTTTTTGGATAGAAAAGATAGATTTTTCTTTTATTTTGGTATATGATAATAACATGGAAAATATATTAAAAAAAATCCTCATCTTATTTTTGGTACCTCTTATTTTGACGAAATGAAAGCACTTCGTATCAATACAAAAACCTTCTTAGATTAGTTTGATTTTTTGGCAAAGTATTTTTTAAAAATGAAATGCATTGTCAAAATTTAAGTAGGAAAAAAGTAGAATGTACGCATTTATGTATCATTTTTAAGAGTTATTATTTAATCACTAAAATAAGAAAAATCCGAAAAAATTATTTTGAACGCTTTTCGGATTTTTTTTGAGGCAATTCTTTCAAGACAGTTAGGAAGAAACTTTGTGTAGGAGCACATATGTTTTTTCCTAATTTGGGAAACTATTTTAGGAGGTTTGGAATGAAGTCTTACGATGTATTGGAAAATCATGCACGGAATATTCGCTGTAACATAGTAAAGATGGTAACAGCAGCAAATTCCGGTCATCCCGGCGGTTCGCTTTCTGCAGTGGAAATTGCGACATCGCTTTATTTTGAAGAAATGAATTTTAATAAAGAAAATCAAAAGGATGGGAACAGAGATCGTTTTGTCCTCTCTAAGGGCCATGCGTCTCCATTGTTATATGCTGTTTTAGCGGAAAAAGGCCTGATTGAAGAAGAAGAGCTTGCAACTTTTCGAAAGATAAACTCCAAATTGCAAGGCCATCCGAATATGAATTATGTTCCGGGTGTTGAAATGTCAACCGGCTCTTTGGGACAAGGTCTGTCTGCGGCAGTGGGAATGGCACTTTCCGCAAAAATTCATAATCAGGACTATCGTGTATATAGCTTGCTCGGCGATGGAGAAATTGAAGAAGGACAAATTTGGGAGGCTGCCATGAGTGCGGCACAATTCCAATTGGACAATCTTGTTGCTATCGTTGATAATAACAACCTTCAAATTGATGGGGAACTAAGAGAGGTTATGAGTCCTTATCCGATTGTAGAAAAATTTATCGCCTTTGACTGGAATGTGGTTGAAGTAAATGGACATGAGTATGGAGAACTGTTGGAGGCATATGCAAAAGCAAGACAAGTGAAAGGAAAACCGACTTGTATCGTTGCAAAAACCGTAAAAGGAAAAGGGGTTTCCTTTATGGAAAATCAATGCAGTTGGCATGGAAGTGCACCTAATGCGGAACAATGCGAAACAGCATTAAAGGAATTGGAGGGATAAGCATGAGCAAAAGAGCAACCAGAGATGCCTATGGAACAGCCATAGCGAAGTTAGTAGCTGAAAATAAAAATATCATTGTATTGGATGCGGATCTTTCCAAATCCACAAAATCTGCTGAAGCAAAAAAAGTAGCGCCGGAACAACACTACAATATGGGAATTGCCGAAGCGAATATGATGGGGGTTGCAGCAGGGCTTGCAACATGTGGAAATATCGTTTTTGCAAGTACATTTGCGATGTTTGCGACCGGACGTGCCTATGATCAAGTCCGAAATTCCATTTGTTATCCGAAATTGAATGTAAAAATTTGTGCTACACATTCCGGTTTAACAGTCGGGGAAGATGGAGCATCTCATCAAACCATAGAAGACTTGGCTATTATGCGTGTTATTCCGAATATGAACGTTTTTTGCCCTTGTGATGCCGTTGAAACGGAAAAAGTCATTCGTGCCGTAGCTGAAATTGATGGACCATGTTATGTACGTTTAGGACGACCCGGAGTGGAAGATATTTATACAGAAGACTATGCTTTTGAAGTTGGAAAAGGAGTTACCTTAAAAGAAGGAAAAGACGTTGCATTAATTGCGACCGGATTTGAAACAGGGCAAGCATTGGAAGCAGCTAAACTATTAGAACAGGAAGGTATTGATGCACGTGTTATCAATATTCACACCATAAAACCGATTGACAGAGATATTTTAATTCAAGCAGCAAAAGAAACCAACCTTATTGTAACTTGTGAAGAACACAGTGTATTAGGAGGTTTGGGGTCTGCGGTGGCAGAAGTTCTAAGTGAAGAATATCCTGCGAAAGTAATTAAGGTAGGAGTCAAAGATACCTTCGGAGAAAGCGGAAAACCAATGGAATTGATTGAAAAATATGGATTATCCGCAAAACATATTGCAGAAATCGTCAAGCAAAATTTGAAATAAGAACAAGAAAATCTTATTCGATAACATGCGAATATCTATTAAAATCCAAACTATATAGGCAATAGTAACACGGATATAAGTGAAAAAAATATTGCTCATATGGATTAGAACGGCATCTTGTTTTTAATTTAGAGGTCATAAGATATAAAATATAGATGAGTGTATAATTATGAAAAAGGAAATAGAATAGCATTGGAAAAAAGTGGATTTTTAAGAAGTGATTCGTAGAAAAGAGTTCTTTATGATATGATTCGCTTGAAAAAATTGAAATTAATTTATAGCACTTTGCACTATATAAAATTTTGAATGATCGGGTTAGAGAACAATATGCGTTGATGTCAATCCCAATTATTTATAAAAATAAAAAAACATCGGAATTAAATTTAATTCCGATGTTTTTTGTTTTAATTATTTGTTTGTAAACTATGAAATCTTAGGATACACGACCTGTTTCAGCCAAGATTTTCTTTTCATCATCTGTCATCTTAGTAACAGTAATTCCCAAATAAGCCATTACTGCGGTTACAACGATTTGTACATAGTTGAATATCAACCAAACTCCATATCCGCCAGGACCCCAAATTGGAACACCTAAAGTGGTCATCATAAATACACCACATGTATGCCATGGAATAAATGCACCTGATACAGTACCTGCTGATTCCAATGCATTGGATAAACATTTCGGGTGAAGACCACGGTCAGTGTAAGCTTGTGCATACATACGTCCCGGAACAACGATTGAAATATATTGTTCAGGCATAGTAGCATTACTTAAGATGCAAGTAGCTTCTGTTGCAACAACAAGACCGGCATCGGATCTTACAAGTTTCAAGATTTGTTTTACGATAATTTCCATTTGTCCCGTCATTTCAACGATACCACCGAACATCATCGCTAATATTGTCATAGAAACGGAGAACATCATACTCATAATTCCACCCTTGGAAAGAAGTGCATCAACTGCTTCCATTCCTGTTTCACTTACATAACCATTCATTCCGCAATCCAAGATAGCTCCTAAGTTTCCGTTAGCACCTTGGAAGATTGGACTCATAAGTGCAGCTACAATAATACCTATTGTAATACCCGGGATAGCAGGCACTTTTTTCGCAATGGTTACAATAACGATAATTGGAGGAATCATCAATAATGGACTTACAGTAAATTGGTTTGCGATAGCACCTTGTAATTCTTTGATACTGGACAATTCCGCTTCACCGGAACCGTATTTTAATCCGATAAAGGTAAATGCTGCCATTGCGATAATATAAGAAACAACAGTTGCTTTTAACATATATTTTACGTGAGTAAACACGTCAGTTCCTGCCATTGCAGGTGCTAAGTTTGTTGTATCGGATAATGGAGACATTTTATCTCCGAAGTATGCTCCGGACAATGCTGCACCGGCTGTAATCCCTGCCGGAATACCAAGTCCTTGTGCAATACCCATCAATGCAATACCCATGGTTCCTGCAGTTCCCCAAGAGGTCCCTGTTGCCAAAGAAGTAATGGAACAGATAATCATGGTAGCAGGAAGGAAAATTTTTGGAGATAAGATGTTAAGTCCATAATAAATCATAGAAGGAACAACTCCGGATACCATCCATACACCGATTAGAATACCGATAATCATTAAGATAAGTGCTGATTGCATAGCTTTTGTAATACCGTCAATCATAGATTGTTCGATGTCTTCATATTTATATCCGATTTTTAAGGATACTAATGTTGCTATAATAACACCTACAAACATCGGTACGTGAGGATCCACGTGATATACCATAATACCGACTGCCATAACGATAATTAAACCGCCGAAGGAGATAAATGCTTCTCCTAATGTTGCTTTACGAATTTCTTTTGTTTTTTCTGACATTGAAAACTACTCCTTTCGTAATAAAAAGTTCGTATAATAGCAAAAAATAAGGATATTCTATTTCCGTTCGATTTTTCTAAAAAGAAATATGTATTACAATACAGGAAAAGAATATCGAGATGAACAAAATTTCTTTACCTCCTTTCTTATTTTGTATAGTATAACAAATTTTTACCATAATATACAATACTTTTACAAAAAATTTTAAGAAAACTCTAAATAAATTTTAGAATTACAAAGGTCGAATTGAAAAAATAGTCAGAAAAAATATTAAAATTAGTCGAACAAAAAAATTAGAAATAAACAAAAATATTTATTTTCAAGGAATGTAATATTTATTTGAAAATTCTAAAATTTACACAAGGAAGAAAAAAATAATACTTTTTTTATAGATATGCATTTGAGAGCATTTGTGATTTTTGTAACGGGATAATTAAAAAAGTAACAATAAGTAAAAAAACAAAGGACTACACAACCAAAATTGGAAATATCGATTTCAAAACAGGAGGTTATTTTTATAGGAATATATAAAAATATAGGTCTGAAGACATACGGAAAAATTCTCATCAAAAAATGAATTGTAAAACAAAGAGGGATTGGATAAAATAGAAGTATCAGGAAATGGTGTTTGTTTCGGAAATGATTATTTGTACGAAAAGTTACGGAGTTATTTCGATTTTAGGATGAGATAAAAGAAAAAAGATGGGAATGAATACCACTATATTATTATGAGGAGATTGTCATGAGGGAACGATTAGAGTTACAAAATGGAACAGATATTAGAGGAATTGCCTTATCCAATCCGGAGAAACCCATAAATTTGGATGAGGCGGCAACGGCACAAATTGCATGTGGATACTTGCAATGGCTTAGTAAACGAAGTGGGAAGAGCCTAAAAGATTTGCGCATTTCCGTAGGAACGGATTCGAGGATTTCAGGAGACAGTCTAAAAACAGCATTGATAGAAACGTTTATGCAAAGCGGTGCAAGTGTATATGATATGGGGTTGGCAACCACACCTGCCATTTTTATGAGCACCGTTATGGAGGAATATTCAGCTGATGGAGGCGTAATGATTACAGCGAGCCATCTTCCATATTTTTATAATGGATTTAAATTTTTCACCAAAGACGGCGGATTGGAAAAAGCGGATATTACCGAAATTTTAACTGCAGAAACCGTTTTTTTGCAAGAAAACAGGGGTGAAATTTTTCAAAGAAATTTGATACAGGATTACAGCTTAGATATGGTCAATTTTATTCGGATGGAAACGGGCGAAGAAAAGCCTTTGAAGGATCTAAAGATTATTGTAGATGCCGGAAACGGTGCAGGGGGATTTTTTGCGGATGAGGTTTTGGCTCCGCTTGGAGCGGATACGACGGGAAGTTTGTTTTTGGAACCGGATGGATATTTTCCAAATCATATTCCCAATCCGGAAAACAAAGAAGCGATGAAAATAATTTCTCAAGCGGTACGCAAAACGCAGGCAGATTTAGGGATTATTTTTGATACCGACGTGGATCGTGCGGCGGTTGTATCGGCAGATGGACGAGAGATTAACCGCAATGATTTGATTGCGCTTTTGTCAGCAATTGTATTACAGGAACACCCCAATAGTATTATTGTTACCGATTCGGTAACTTCTACCGGATTGTCAGAGTTTATTGAGCGACAAGGCGGGATACACCATCGTTTTAAGAGAGGATATCGCAACATCATTAATGAAGGAATTCGTTTTAATCGGGAAGGAAAGCATTGTTATCTCGCAATGGAGACTTCAGGACACGGAGCAATGAAGGAAAATTATTTTTTGGATGACGGAGCGTATTTGGTTGCAAAAATTTTGGTTTATGTTGCCAAATTAAATAAGGAAGGAAAAAAGATAACCAGCCTGATAGAAGACTTGAAACAGCCGGCACAGGCAAAAGAGTATCGAATACCGATTAAGAGCGAAAATTATAAAGAAGATGGACAAAAAGTCTTATCTGATTTGGAAAAGTGGATTGTTCAAATGCCGGAGTATTCCTTGCCGGACAGCAATTATGAAGGGGTAAAGGGAACTTTAGGCAAAAATTGGTTCTTGTTGCGAATGTCCTTGCATGAGCCTTTGTTACCGCTCAATTTGGAGAGTGAGGAAATCGGAGGAATTGAACCGATGCTTGAGGACTTGGAGAAATTTTTGGCACAGTATGACTTTTTGGACATTCGTTCCTTGCAGGAATAAAAAATAGGAAACCCTTATGAAAAGATGGGAAGTAGTAGCATCAGTCTATAAAAAATTAACGGAAAGGATATGATTTGTTTGAAAAAAACACGAGTAGTATTAATTTTATTGGTTGCCGCATTGGCTTTGTATGGTTGCGGAGATAAGAAAAAACCTTTGGAACAAGATGTTCAGCCGGAAAAACCGCAGGTCACCACACCGGAAAATGAAGATGGAGAGAAGTCTCTTTATACAGAGGGAGAAAATTCGTCCGGTACCGAAAAGGAAGAAAAGTTTTTTGCGATTATTGAAGACAGAGACAAGGGCAAGAGAAGTATCACTGTGGATAAAGCGCAAATTTTGTTTGGGGGACAAGATGATGATAAAATCAGAGAACTTGGAGAGGAACCGGATGAGTTGCCAAATGGATATTTGATCGCAAATGAAGAAAAGAGAAACGTCACACTTCCTTTTGCAGAGCACGTCAATATCGGCATTACCTATTTTAATGAAGAAAGTTCACAAATGGACTTCAAAACCATTGATGAAGAAGCCTTCTTTACAGAAGAAGAAATGAAGTGGAAAGAGTATTTTTATGTTACGTTAGAGAATGGATCTGTGACGGATTTGCATGAGCAATATATTCCATAAAAAATAACATCAAACATCGGATGAAACGGTGCATATTAGGTGTTTTATACAAGGGATACGTTTTTAGGTTATTGCATTTTAGTACAAAACATAGAAAAAGGGGATTTTATGAGGAAAAAAGAAGTTGTGACACTTGAAATAAAAGAATTTTCGTTGGACGGGACTTCCAAAGCTTATGGGGACGGCAAAAAAATTTCAATCAAACACGCCATACCCGGACAAAAAGCAACCGTATATATCAAAAAGTTGAAGGGAGACAGAGGAGAAGGAAAAATTGTGGATATTATCGAACCATCTTATTTGGAGACAGAAGAAGTTTGTCCACATTTTTCCGTTTGTGGAGGCTGCTCTTTATTATCCGTATCGTATGAAAATCAGTTGCAGCTAAAAAAGAAGGCATTACAAGATTGGTTTTGCAAAAAAGGCCATGAAGAATTTCACACACTTGACATTGTAGGAAGTCCTGTGTCACAAGAATACAAGAATAAAATGGAATTTACCTTCGGCAATGAAGAAAAGGACGGTGCTCTAACACTTGGAATGCATATGCGAAACAGAAGTAACAGTATCGTATTTGTGGAATATTGTCGTATTATAGACGAAGATTATCGCAAAATATTGTCATGCACGAAAAATTATTTTGAGGAAAAAAATTTGCCCTTTTATCATATTATGCATCGTGAAGGCTATTTACGTCATTTGGTGCTCCGAAAAGGAAAAAACACCGGGGATATTTCAATCAATTTAGTTACAACAACACAGATAACATTTGATTTGTCAGAGTATGTCCAAAAACTTCTGCAATTAAATACAGATGGAAAAATAAGAGGTATTTTACACACAGAAAATGACTCCTTTTCCGATGCGCTCATTCCTGAAAAAGTCAACTGCCTTTATGGAGATATGATTTTTCGGGATAAAGTGCTGGAAAAAGAATTCAATATCTCTCCATTTTCCTTTTTTCAAACTAATACAAAGGGCGCAGAAGTATTATATACACAGGTACGCAGAGTGGTCAAACAAGCACTGCAAGGACGAGAAGAAGAAACGATCTTTGATTTGTACAGCGGGACGGGAACTATTGGCATTTTGCTCTCAGACATTGCAAAAAAAATCATATCCATTGAACTCATTGAAGAAGCCGTTGATATGGCAAGAGAAAATGCCGAGCAAAACGGGGTTAAAAACGTCGAGTTTGTTGCGGGAGATGTTGCAAAAGAAGTCGGCAAGCGAGAAGAACGACCATATTTAATTGTACTTGATCCGCCAAGAAGCGGAATTCATCCCAAAGCAATGGCAGATATCTTGCAATTTCAGGCAGAAAAAATTGTGTACGTATCTTGTAACCCAAAAATATTTGCTGATGAACTTACCATATTTAAAAAGATAGGATATCAAGTAACCGAAAAAATTGCCATAGACCAGTTTCCGAACACAAATCATGTGGAGACGGTTTGCTTACTCTCAAAGAAATGCCCAGTTTAAGCGGGGTTGAGGGCTATTTTTAAGGAAACATATCATAGAAATTTTAAGAATAAAAATGTGCATGAAAAAATAAATTGAATATATGCACAAGGGTGAAGTACCTTTTGGCGAGAAAATACATCTGCTTGCTAAAAGGTATTTTTTATATAAATTTGTACGCGGTAGAGTATAGATTGTACGCGGATAAATAATATTGAAAATGATTGATATTCGGCGCTTGACCGCTTATAATATAGGAGGAGTATTTTGTCGCTTTATAGAACAAAAATGGAGAGAAAATTTATGGAATTTATGACTGTAAAAGAAGCTGCCACAAAGTGGGGATTATCAGAGAGAAGACTTCAAACTATATGCAATGAAGGAATGATTCCGGGGGTTATAAAGTTTGGGCGATCATGGGCAATTCCAGTAAATGCGCAAAAACCTGTTGATAAAAGAATTAAGTCGGGAAAGTACGTGAAGTCCTGATTTTGGGACACTTGTTATGAGAAAATTATGCCTGGGTATCGAATACTGGTATAAATTATTGTGAACTTGGATTATGTCAAGAAGGAGGCAGATTTTATATGAATGCAGGTTTTTTAGAAATAATAAACCATGGTCAGGAAGAAAAGATCAGACTTTTGCAAAATAAAGTTGATCTATATAGTGCTAATTTAGAACAATATAAACAGAAGTCATATAATGAAACTCAGGTTAGAGTTGATTTTGTGAATTTCTTTTTCCAATTATTAGGTTGGGATGTACTTAATGAAAATGGTCTGCCTCAACATTTGAGAGAGGTTACGCATGAGGCTAATGTAACTGTTGAAGAAGATGGGGAAAGTAAAAATAAAAAACCAGATTACGCATTCAGAATAGGTACAGAATTATTGTTTTATTTAGAGACGAAGAAACCAGCCGTGGATATCACATCAGATATTCTTCCAGCTTTTCAGTTAAGAAGATACGGATGGAGTGGTAATCTAAAAATTTCTGTTTTAACAAATTTTACAGATTTGTATATTTATGATTGTAGTGTAAGACCAGTTGAAGGTGATAATATAGGTGTAGC
>JBGZJG010000036.1:0-16691 GCA_041848665.1 Filifactor sp. | reverse complement strand
TTTATGGTTGCAGAGGAATATAAAATATGAATGAAAAAGAATTACGAAAGCTCAGCCGCATGGATTTACTGGAACTTTTAATTATGGAAGGAAAGAAAAACAGGCAGTTGCAGGAAGAAATCGAGAAACTAAAAGAAGAATTGCAAAATAAACAGATTTTAATTCGTGAGAGCGGCTCCATTGCTGAAGCGGCATTAAAATTAAATGGAGTATTTGAAGCGGCAGAGGCGGCAGCAAAACAATATTTGGAAAATATAAGCCGTGTGGAAGAAAGAATGGATGAAATAAAAAAGTAGGAGACAGGATATAAAAATGAAGGAATTTCCAAGTGTCGAATTATTGGAACAGGAATTATTTCGGGAAAAATATAAAAAGAGATATTATCAGGTATTGAGAGGTACAATATATATGTTGATTACAGCTGCGGCATCTGCAATTTTAATTGTTACATTATTTTTTCCGGTGCTGCGTATTTACGGTTCATCTATGGAACCGACCTTGGCAGCAGGAAATATTGTGGTAGCATTTAAAACAAATCAATTTCAGCATGGAGATATTATTGCATTTTATTATAATAATAAGATATTGATAAAGCGTGTTGTTGCAATTTCGGGAGAATGGATAAATATTGATTCGGAAGGAAATGTATTTGTTGATGGAGTCAACATGAAAGAACCTTATTTAAGCGAAAAAGCATTGGGAGAATGTAATATTGAGCTGCCATATCAGGTGACAGAAAATAGATTGTTCGTAATGGGAGATTATCGTGCGACATCAATTGATAGCCGTCATAATTCAGTCGGAACGGTTTCTGAAGAACAAATTATAGGCAAGTTATTGTTTCGTGTATGGCCCTTGAAGAAAATAGAGAGAATAGGAAAAAAATAAAAAGAGGATAGATATGAATTTTAGTGTTTTACAGCATATCAAAGATATTTTGAAGGAAAAACGAAAAAATAAAATATGCAATAGTGTAACGGTACTCTTATCTTTCGTAACAATTTCCATGACGATATACTTTTTGATGTATCCTGCAGTGGCAATGTCGGAAAAGGAACAGGAAAAAGTGAGTGGGATGACATCTGTTGAGGAATTTTCTGTTGATGTTCCTGATGAGGAAAGAAGTGAAGCGGAAGCTGACGAAACATCTTCTCCCGACAATTTGGGTGAGGAGAGGGATGTGCCCGAATTTGATGAGATACCCACTGTGGAGAGTCTTAATGCGGAAAAGAAGGAAAATATATCGGAAACGAATACATTTGAAGAAGTTTCGGAAGTTCGATTGTTGGGAATGTTGCGCAGTTCGGGAGAATTGGAATTGAAATCGGAATGGATTACCAAAGTTTTTTTGCAAAGAAGACGGAATGAGTGGGAACCGTGGAGTGATGCAGTTGTTGATTCGGAAGGGAAATTAAATGTAAAGATAGGTGATTTGCTTCGTTTGAAATTAAATTATGAGATGGAAGGAAATCAACTTTCAAATGAAAAGAAAATGGTGGTTTATCAATTGCCGGAGGGTTTAAAATCGGTAAAGGAAACGAGCGGCAAGGTATATTCAGCAACAATGGAAGAAACAGGAACATATGAAATCGGTACAGACGGAAAGCTGAAGATTACCTTTAATGATGATTATGTTCAAAGAAATGCTAATGGAGAGAAAATCAATGGAGGGGTTACCTTTGAATGTAAGGTGGAAGATTTAAATACCGGAGAAGGAGATCATACAGAATTGATATTCAATGATTACCTCAAAATTGATATCAAGATTGAAGATATGATTTTTCAGACAGATGATTTGAAGGTAGAAAAAACACCTAAAATAATAGATTTTGCAAATGGGATTATTGAATATAAAGTTAAAGTCAGTAGCATAGACGGAACGGATGCGGAAGTTCATTTAGAAGATATTATGCAAAATATACAGTATCTGGAAAAATTTTCCGTAGTTGATAAATATGGACACCCTATTTTAACAGAAGGCGTTTCGGCAGGAAGTTCCAATATTAAAATAACATTACCGAAAATGAATAAAGGACAATTTTATGTCTTAACATATTGTGCCAAAGTTCCCGGAGTACTTAACGGGAAAATTGATGCTAAGAATAATGTGACGGTTGTATCTCTTGATAAGCAGGGAAGAAAGCTTAAGGATAATGTCGAGACATCCGTTCCTCTTGAAAATTTCATCATAAAAAAATCAGCTGACAAATCTTCCGTTCAAATCGGAGAAAAAATTAAATGGACAGTGGATATCAATGCAACCAATCAGCAAATGAACGGATGGACTCTTTCGGATAAAATGTTTGTTCCGATGGGAGGAAGTTGGACCTTAGAGGAATGGCTGACAAGTTTTGAGAATATGAAATTGAAAAATAAAAAAACAGGTGAAGAAATAAGCATAACTCTTCCCTATACCTTTTCCAATACAATGGATTCTTTTGAATTGACCTATGAAACGACAGCCGATTCAAAAATGGAAGGAAGGTATGTAAAAAATCAAGCGATTTTAGAAATTCCAGATAAAGGAAAAATAACTACGGAAAAAGATGTTCATGTTAGCAAATCATATCCACCGCCAGGAGAAGAACCGGAGATGCTAAAAATAGCGGGAAAACTGACCGTTCTTCCTGATGGTGAAGTTGAAAATAAAACAGCGGAAATTGAATGGACGGTACGTATGAGTGCAGGCGAGGGCGAACTTAAAATTCCTTGGGCACTGACGGATGAGGCTTTGGACGGACAATGGTTTACTGAGGAACAAATGCAAGGATTGGAACTTCAGGTCAAGAGAGTTATGGGGAGCAAAAGATATTTCTTTCAAGGAACGAAAGATAAAGACCATTCTGATAGATATACCAGTTTTATCCTATCATCAGATAAAGATTCTATTTCATCCGGAGAAATTATTGAGCTGACTTACAAGACGACAGCTCCATTGGAAGACGGTCTTTCGGAAAAATATTTTCGGAATAAAGTGAAATTAAAGTATGATAAATGGAAGGAAATTGAGCATATCCCAACAAAGACTTATTATCCTGTCATCAAAAAATTAGATGCAAGGAAATATACAGAAAAACCCACACAGCATGATTATTATAAAGACATGGAAGGGAAAGGGCTATTGAAGTGGGAGGTGCAGGTTCATATTCCGGAAGAAAATCGAGGGAAACAGATTCTTATTAAGGAAATTTTGCCTCCAGGGATTAAGCTTGTATCGAATGAAGGATTACGTTTGAGAATAAGCGGAATTTTTAATGGACCGATCGTTTTTTTAGGAAATAGCGGAAAAATAACATCAGACTCTTATGAGGTGACTGTATTAAAGCAGTCAGAACAGGAAATTTTGTTGACCATTCCTCCGAATGTAACGGCTGCTGTTGGAAATAATACAATATATTTGGAGGTGGAAGCAAAAATAGATAATGATTTATCATGGGATATGGTAAATGAAGTAATACAGAAAAAAACTTTTGAAAATAAAGTAGAGATTTTTGATGATAGCTCAAAAAAGATAGGAAATGCATCACAAATACAAGTAATTACGAAAAATGACAATCACAATGTCTTAAAAAAAGAAATTAAATCCATTATAAATGGAACCATGTTAAAAGATAATATTTTGCCTTATATCATTACTGTTAATCCGGATGGAAAGGATTTAATTCCAGGTGCGGATACCTTGCTTTTAAAAGACAGGTTAAGTTATCAGCACAATCCTTGGTATGAAAATGGGAGTATTACCTTAATTCCCAATTCAGTTAAGGTTTATTATCGAAATTCAGACGGAAGTAAGGGAGATTTGCTGGACAAAAAAGAATACCCTTATCAATATAAGGAGGAAAAACCTCCCGAAAATACTACTGCAAAGCTTGAAAACAAACTGGATATTACTATTCCTGATAAAACGGGTTTGATTGTGGAATATGCTTATGCGGTATATGGAAAGTTCAATACATTTATGGATGTCATAAATAGAGCGGAGTTGGAAGGAATCAGCGGAACAGATGGAGACGGGACCACTTCAATTTCATTTAGTATTTCCGATGTTATTGCTACTGCTGATATTACAGGGATTACTCTTTGTAAGGTAGATAATGATGATAACGGCCTTATGTTGCCGGATGCAGAGTTCAAATTGTATAAATGGAATGGTATGACGTATCAAATTGTTATTGATGCTAAAACAGGGAAAGAGATTTATATTAGTGGAGCAGATGGAAAGGTAACATTATCTAATTTATCGTATAATACGGCGTATAAATTAGTGGAAGAGAAACCGCCAAGCGGATATCTGAAGAATACAGAACCGTATTTCTTTTATGTCAAGCATGAGGACTTAACAGTTTATCCATGGAAAAAACCGGTTAATTTTGTAGGGGTAGAACATAAAGGTTCAGGAGTTCTTTATTATCCGAATATAAAGGAAACGACTGAGATAGTTATTAAAAAGAATTGGCAGAAAGCAGATGGAAGTTATTATGATAAGGAATTCGGAGAGATTAAAATAAATCTCTATCGTAAGGAAACTTCCGATGATAAGTTCATTGGAAATTATGTTGTCCGAGCCGCAGATAAATGGAAATTGATTATTTCCAACCTTGAGAGATATAGAGTTTTGGAGGATGGGACAAAGGTAGAGTATCGGTATTATATTCGTGAGAAGATGGATGGAGAAGAATATGATATTTCTTATGAGAATAATGCCGGAATCGCAAAAGGAACTATTACTGTAACAAATAGAAATAAAAATACAATCCATAGGTTGCCTGATACAGGGGGAGCAGGTAAAAACGGATATGCGACGGGAGTTTTTTTGACATCGATATCAGGGTATTTTCTTTTCCGAAAGAAAAGAAAGCGAATTTGGATACAACAAAAAAAGACATAAAGATAGAGCGCAATAATTGTTTTAATAAAATAAATTTTATGAATTGTAGGATAGAAAGGTGAGATAAAATAATCCTTACACAAGAATACAATTTTTATTGGCAACAAGCAAAGAATGAAAAAAACAGTTGGAAGAGAAAGGGGAATAACGGTGAAAAGTTTTAAAAGATATGGAATGTTGTTTTTAATGATGGTGTTAATTATGTCAATGGCTTTGCCAATTTTTGCAACGGATATTACAATAAGCGGAGGTGCATCAGGAGCAGAGTATAAAGCGTATAAACTTTTGGATGCAACGCATGATGGAGGTACAGGATACAATTACAGTTTAAATAGTAAATATAAGGATATATTAAAAACAGTTTCAGGAAAAACGAATGAAGCAGATATTATACCGTATATCCAAAGTTTGGATGAAGCGGGAATACGAAAATTTGCAGATGATGTGTATAAAGAATTAAAAAGCGGGTCAATTTCTGCAGAACGTACTTCGTCTGCCGACAAATTTACTTCGGTAGAGCAAGGGTATTATCTGATTGCAGAAACAACACTTGGTTCTTCATCGGATTCTTATTCTTTGGTTATGTTGGATACTGCCGGTAAAAATAACATTACGGTAGCAACGAAAGAATCGGTTCCTACCGTTGATAAAAAGGTTTCCGATACGAATGATTCGGACGGAACGTCTTCGCCGATGCAAGATGCCGCCGACTATGATTTCGGAGACAGTATTCCGTTTCGATTAACGGGAACTTTACCGACTAATTATGGTTCTTATGCTAAGTATAAATATGAATTTCATGATGAAATGACTGCCGCTCTATCTTTTAATAAAGTTGACAGTCCAAAGAATTACTCCGTTAAAATCAAAAATGGTTCGGGGACTACGGATGTAACGGCACAATTTAATTTTGATTATGATGCAGGAACGCATAAGCTAATCATTTATCCGAATAATACGGATCATGATTTGAAGAAAATTACAGGAGTAACCATTGACAAGGATAGCAAAATTATAGTTAATTATGAAGCTAAGCTTGAAAATACTGCTGTTATCGGACAACCGGGAAATCCAAATGAGATTTTTCTCAAATTTTCAAACAATCCATATGGAGTAGGAGAAGGACAAACGCCTAAGGATAAAGTAGTTATATTTACTTATAAATTACAGATAAACAAAACGGATGGCTCTAATCCTTTAACCGGTGCGGACTTTAAATTATATAAGAAGACGGCATTTGACGGAGATGTTGAGGTATTATCGGTATCAAAAAATTTGGAAGGTACGGAATTTACTTTTTCCGGATTAGATGCAGGAGACTATAAATTGGTGGAGACAAAGACACCGGACGGGTATAATAAAATCAAAGATATTGAGTTCAAAATTTCGGCAAAATATGATATTGATTCTTCAGATCCAAAATTGACATCTCTGTCTACAACCGGAATAATTGCCACATCGGATCTTTCCAAAGGGCTTCTTGTTACCGATGTTGTTAATAATGCAGGAACAGAGCTTCCTTCTACTGGAGGGATGGGAACAAAAGTAATTTATATATTGGGAACTGTTTTTGTTCTTGGGGCAGGTGTTCTTTTGATTAGTCAAGGACGTATGAAAAAAGAAAAATAAACAGTATGATAATTTATCCAAAAAATAATCGGATGTAGGAACGAAAAAATTTGTTATTTGGTGGAACTGTGCCGGTATAGTAGAA
The DNA here is from genome assembly GCA_041848665.1 of Filifactor sp. GTDB lineage: Bacteria > Bacillota > Clostridia > Peptostreptococcales > Filifactoraceae > Filifactor. The sequence continues at coordinate 10,089 of JBGZJG010000036.1, read as the reverse complement.
AATTTGTTTTGTTTCTAAATAATTTGATAGGATAATAATTTGTTGTAAGCGCTTGACCTAAAAGTTTCGGTTTTAGGCTTCCCGAACACAACATATTGAAATTTCAATGGATACATTTTGGGAAAGATATTTAAATCTGTGACTTTCGGGTCAAGTTGATATTACAACAGTAAGGAGAGTTCTGTATGAAAAGTAAATTAATTACTGTTATTTTAATCATTACATTTCTTACAGGAATTTCCCTACTGTTGTATCCTACTGTAAGTGATTATTGGAATTCCTTTCATCAATCCAGAGCGATTGCGGGATATGTGGAACAAGTAACGGAAATGGAAACAACAAACTATGATAAAATATTGGAAGAAGCCAATAATTATAATGGGAGGCTTTTGACAAAAGAGGATCGGTATGCTTTTGATGATAAGAACAAACAAGAGTATGAAGATTTGTTGGATATTAGCGGAACGGGGATTATGGGTTATGTGGAAATTCCGAAAATCAATACAGCTTTGCCGATATATCATGGTGTAGATGAGACAGTACTCCAAATTGCGGTAGGACATATCATGGGTTCTTCTCTTCCGGTAGGCGGAGAAGGAACGCATTGTGTTATTTCAGGGCATAGAGGATTGCCTTCCGTAAGATTATTTACGGATTTGGATTTGTTGAAGGAGGGAGATGTATTTCGACTACATGTGTTGGATGAAGTACTTACCTATGAGATTGACAGGATTTTGACAGTGCTTCCTCATGAGATGGATGCAGTTGAAATAGAAGAGGGAGAGGATTATTGTACCTTGGTTACCTGCACACCGTATGGAGTAAATTCACATCGCCTGTTGGTTAGAGGACATAGGATTTATCCGATAGAGGACGGTATTAGGGTATCATCGGATGCAATACAGATAGATCCGTTATGGATTGCTCCTTTTGCAGCAATTCCATTGTTTTTGTTATCTCTTATTTGTGTATATATCAGTTCGGAAAGAATAGCATTAAAAAGACATAATCTGGAGAAATTATTAGGAAAAAGGGAATAAAAATTTTTTTAAATAGATATTGATGTTTGGAATTGGGGTGGGAGAAAAGGATATGAGGATCAAAAATATAAATCGAATAAATATCTTTTTTATAGCAGTATTGGCAATTTTTTTATTTCTTTCATTTGAAACGATTGTTGCTGAGGAGAGTCCGAAGGATGAAAACAGCTCAATTTTTATAAGTTTTTTAGATAAAGATAGCCCTATACAAGACATGGAGGTAAAGTTTTACTATGTAGCAAGCTTTAATGCCGAGAAAAAACCTGTTGTAATCAAAGAACTGAAAAAATATCCTATTGCTTGGAATGAAAAAACGACGTCGGCAAAACAAACATTAGCGGAAACATTGGCGGCATATGTCATATATGATGGAATTGCTTATGTTGACAAGAAAAAAACCAATTCTATTGGAGAAATTTCTTTTTTGAATAAAAAGGAAGGAATATATCTTATTGTACCACAAAAGATGGAAAAAGACGGGAAATTTTATCAAAGTGAACCGATATTAATTGGCTTACCTTTAAATAAAAATCAAGATAGTTTGAGCTACAATGCTAAAATTTCACCAAAGATCAGAATAACTTTAAAGCAAACGGTATCAAAAAAACTAAGTGTGACAAAAAAATGGAAAGATGAAGGTTATGAACATTTGAGACCTAAAAGCATTACTGTGCATATTTTGAAAAACGAAATGCTTGAAAAGACGGTAAGCTTAAATGATAAAAATCATTGGACCTATGAATGGATTTCGCAGCAAAAAAGTGACGATTACCGAGTTGTTGAGGAAGTGACGGATAAATATTATGAAATATCTGTTCAAGAACAGGACGGTACATTTTTGATTATTAACAAATATGTACCCGATGATTTTATTTTAAAACGACCTCTTCCGCAAACAGGTTTCTTATGGTGGAAGGTACAATTTTTGGCATTAAGTGGACTTATTTTATTTGGAATAGGATATGTGAAATATAGGAAATAATTTTTAGGAGAAATTTATAAAAAAATTTTTAGCAGACAAATAAATTTTTTCGGTTAAGTATTTTTAAGTAAAAAATGAATGAGAGGCGGATATGGCAAAAAAACGATATGGTGCTTTTCTATTAATGATAGTAGGTATTTTATTTGTAGTGGCGGCTTTCGTTTTGACTTTTCAAAATATATATGATGAAGAGAAGAGTGAGGTTTTGACAGAAAAAATTATTCAAGAGATGGATGATTTGCAAAGGAGTCATAGTCACTCTGAAGAGGTATTTGTAGAGGATATTGACATGCCTTCTGTGAATATTTTGGGGGAAAATTACATCGGTAAGCTTTTTATACCGGCTTTGTCTTTGGAGATTCCTGTCATTGAAAGCTGGAGTGACTTGAGACTTAAGATAAGTCCTTGTCGATATAATGGTTCAGTTTATAGAAATGATATGATTATAGCCGGACATAATTATCAAAGACATTTCGGAGGTTTGAAAGAATTAGCCTTAGGAGAAAAAATTATATTTAGAGATATGACGGACAGTGAGTTTATTTATAAGGTACAGAGCTTGGAAATTTTGCAACCGTACGATACAAATAAACTACAAGAGGGAGAGTGGGATTTAACCCTATTTACTTGTACATTCGGTGGAAGAAAGAGGATAGCAGTACGTTGTGTGAAAGAAAAGGAAATTATTTCGTATGGGGAGTCTATGGTAAGTGGAGATAATGAGAAGGGGAATTGAATCTTTCGATAAAAAATTTATTTCTCAGCCTCTAAAGATGGAGAATAATGCTTTAGAGGTTTTTTATATGTCATGAAAAATGAAATATTTGAAAATTTATAGAGAAAACTATAAAATAATTATTTGATTTTGGTTAAAATAAATTTTGTAGGGTATCCATAAAATATATTTTATCTATTTTTAAGAGTGAAATGTTAAGAAAAGACAGTTTATTTTGATAGAGAAGTAGAAACGGTTTATTTGAGGTTAAGCTGAATGTTAATATGATTGGAAAACGGAGGGCAAGGTTATGTTTGGAAGAAAAAAACAGGCAAGTACATTAGAATTTTTGGGGGCAGCTATGATTGGTGCAGGTGCAGGATTTTTGCTTGGAATGCTTTTTGCACCTAAGACCGGAAAAGAGCTTCGCCAAGATGTGTATGATAAAACGAAATTTGTTGTGGACGGCGCAAAGGATTTGGGGCAAAGTTTAAAAAATATGATTCAGTCGGACCAAGAAGATATTTTTTATTATGATGATGAAGACAAATTAGTCTTTTCCAAAAATTTTATGGAAGAAGATGAAAAGGATATTGAAGACGAAAAATAAGTTTTGGAATAACATAGTAAGGCTCTCTTCAAGAAGTGGAAGAGGGTTATTTTCCGTTTGCAAAGAAGAGGATAAGCAGGAGGTACTTATATGTGGGAAGTAGGCATTTTATTGATTGGAATAGGTGTACTGATTTTGTGTATTTTTTTGGCAGTCACAGTTCGTGATTTGGGAGTCACTTTAAAAAATTTCAATCAAATTTTGACCGAAAATGAAAAATATATTTCAGAAATTGCAGAGAATACAGCAGGAATTACCGGTTCGGTGGATAATGTAATGTCTGCATCGGAAAAAATTGTGAAGGCGCTTGCGACTTTTGGAGCAATTAAAAGTGCGGCTGGTGGAAGAAAGAAAAAACAATAGGAGGCAAATTATGGCGGTAAAAATTGACACGAATTTTAATGAAGAAACAAACCAAACAGAAATGAGATTAGATGGAGAAATTGATATCTATGGCTCCGAATTATTTAAAGAGAAGATTCATGAGTTGGCAAAAAAACATCCTGATAAGGATATGTACATTGATATGACAAATTTGGAGTATATTGACTCAACGGGATTGGGTGTTTTAATCGGTGCATTGAAGATATTAAAGGGAAATGGAAAAAATATCAGTTTGCATCATCTCAAACCGAATGTGTATAAAATCTTTAAGATTACAAATTTAACACAGATTTTTAATGTAGCAGGCATGGAATAAAAAAAGAATTTACGGAGGGATTTACTTTGAATTGTACGCAAATAAAAGACAAGATTGCTATGGACTTGCCTACAAGCCCTGAATATGTATCGGTCGCAAGATTAACAGTTTCGGCAATTTCCAATATTATCGGATTTAATGTCGAGGAAATTGAGGATATAAAAATTGCTTTGTCGGAAGCGTGTGCCAATGCCATCAGACATTCGCAAAGAGAGTGTTTTCACTTAAATTTCGAGATAGGAGAAGGAAGACTTGCTATTGAAGTAACGGATGAAGGAGTAGGTTGTAACCTTAAAGAGGTTGCAGAACCGGTTTTGGATGATCCGAAGGAAAGTGGATTGGGACTCTTTATCATCAAAAGTTTAATGGATGAAGTTGAAATTCAAAGCAATATTGGCTGCGGAACCAGAATTCATATGACAAAATTGTTGGAGGATAACAAATAAATGGAACAGGAAAAGGGAAAAAGTAAGGGACGAGCAAAAAATCGGGCCTATGAAAATCCGAAATTCTTAGGAAAGACGGACAAAGAACTTTTCTTACTCTATGCCGATGACAAAAAAGATTTGGAACTGCGAAATGAGTTGATACAACGTAATTTGTATATCGCAGAAATATTATCGAAAAAATATATCAATAAAGGAATTGAATACGAAGATATTTTTCAAGTGGCATCTTTAGGCTTGATTTTGGCAATTGAGCGTTATGATATTAGTCGAGGCTTTGAATTTTCGAGTTTTGCAACACCGACAATTATTGGAGAAATCAAAAAATATTTTCGAGATAAGGGTTGGTCCATTCGTGTGCCCCGAAAAATACAAGAACTTTCCAAGAAGGTCAATCAAGCAAAAGAACATCTGCAAACGGTGAACGGCTCTGTGCCGGAAGTGAAAGATATTGCAAAATACCTTGGCTGTACAGATGAAGAAGTAATCGAAGTAATGGAAGCGTCACAAGTGTATCGTCTAAAATCTTTGGACATTACATATGAAAACGGCGGGGAAGATAAAGAAGTGTCGTTGCTTGATGTTTTGGGAGAAGACGATAAAAGCTTTGTTGAAATTGAAAATCGAGATTTTTTTGAAAAAATATTTTCCAAGTTGGAACCTTTGGAACGCTCCATCATCATAGGACGTTTTTTTAAACAGAAAACACAAATGGTTATTGCGGAAGAATTACAAATTTCGCAAATGACAGTTTCCCGTATGGAGAAAAAAATATTGTTGAAGATAAAAAAAGAGTACGAAAAGAGTTTGATGTAAAAGGCTTGATACGAAATGAAGAGAGCAAATGCAATCTTCATTTTATTTTTAAATAAAAAAGGGTGCAAACATTTTCTTTTTACGATAAAATAAAGAATAAGAGAATTCATCAAAAGGAGTTTAGATACAGTTAGTTAAAACGAGAGAGGAAAACGGACCTTTATAAATTTCGGAAGGGTGAATTTGTTTATCATTAAAATAAAGAAAGAAGGATGTACAATGAATATTGCAAGTTATATCGACCACACGTTGTTAAAACCGGAGGCGACAGAGGCACAAGTTGCAAAATTATGTGAAGAAGCAAGAGAACATCAATTTGCATCGGTTTGCGTTAACAGTGGGTATGTTTCTTTTGTAGCGGAACAATTAAAGGGCAGTGGGGTAAAAGCCTGTTGTGTAGTGGGATTTCCTTTGGGAGCAATGGCAATGGAAGCAAAAGCTTTTGAAACAAAAATTGCCATTGAAGATGGTGCCGAAGAAATCGATATGGTCATTAATATCGGTGCATTGAAGGATAAAAAAGATGATGTAGTGTTGGAAGATATCAAGGCGGTAGTGAATGCAACACATCCAAAGGCATTGGTAAAAGTTATTATAGAAACCTGTCTTTTATCGGAGGAAGAAAAAAAACGTGCTTGCAGACTTTCGTTAGAGGCAGGAGCGGATTTTGTAAAGACATCGACCGGCTTTAGTACAGGTGGAGCGACCATAGAAGATGTGAAATTAATGAAAGCAATCGTTGGAGATAAGATGAAAGTAAAAGCGAGCGGAGGCGTTCGCAGTAAAGAAGATGCAGTTGCATTTATCGAAGCGGGAGCCGATCGTATCGGGACCAGCAACGGCGTTAAGATGGTATAGGAGAATCGGTTTTGGATTTTGCAATTTTGCAATACATGGGACAAATACAAAATGATTTTTTAACACCGATATTTATTTTTTTAACGAAAATAGGAGATAAAGGGTACATTTGGATTGCATTGAGTCTTTTGTTTTTGTTGCGGAAAGAAACGAGAAGATGGGGCATAGTATTGGTGATTACGCTTGTGCTTACAACTGTGTTGGGAGAAGGAGTTTTAAAACACCTTATCAAACGAGAGCGTCCTTTTTTGAGATACGCATATGATCTTTTGATTGAACAGCCCATAACGACATCTTTTCCATCGGGACATACGGCAGCCTCTATGGCGGTATTGGGTGTATTTTTGCAGTATATCAAAAGCTACCGCTTGCCGATAGGACTTTTGGCAATCGGAATTGCTTTTTCGAGGCTGTATCTGCAAGTGCATTATGCGAGTGATGTTTTGGTGGGAGCGATGTTAGGATTTGCAGTTTCTTATGGTGTTTGTAAATTTTTTAAAAAGCAAGAAAGTAAAAACGAATAGAGTTTAAATAGGAAGTTTGGTTTGATAAACATCTTGTAATAACAAACGGGGTAAGATAGAAGGTAATTTTACTTAAATAAAATAGATCGTTGGGAGGGAGATTTATGAATTATAAGGAATATTACAGTACAGAAGGGAAAGACAATGGAGATTACAGAGGGAACGTCATTCACAAGTTGGAGCAGAAGGATAAAAAATACATTCCTGTTATTGAATCGAAATTGAAAAAAAGAATTGTAGAGATGCCCGAAGCAGTATATTCGGCGAGCGGAATTAAAATTTTCGGCAAGCGCATTAAGTCATTATTATTTTCTACCGATTTAGCAATTATCAAAAATAATAATGCAGACGGAATTATTGCGGTCTATCCATTTACTCCACAAATTTCCATTAGCCATGCAGTCATTTCCACTTCGTCGACACCTGTATTTTGTGGTGTTGGTGGAGGAGTAACCTCCGGTCAACGCTCCATTGATATTGCGATGAGTTGTGAATTAAACGGAGCATATGGAGTGGTGCTCAATGCACCTGCTACAAATGCACTTCTTATGGAAATGCGAAAAAGATTAGACATTCCTATTGTGGTAACGATTGTTTCGGAGAAAGAAGATTTTGAAAAGCGAATTAAGTCCGGTGCTGCGATTTTTAATGTTTCCGGAGGAGCCCAAACAGTAGATATCGTACGAAAAATTCGTCAAAATCATCCATATTTCCCGATTATCGCAACCGGAGGAAATACAAATGAAAGTATTCGTGCAACCATTGAGGCGGGAGCAAATGTCATCTCTTATACACCGCCTACAACCGCAGAAATTTTTGCAGATATTATGGGAGGATATCGAAAGAAATTTTAATGGAATAAAAAAGTGTCGAAGTATTTCGGCACTTTTTTTGTATCCGTTGCAGAATAATGTAAAAAAATTCGTGTACCTAAAAATGGAATATATTGTTTTTACTTAACAGGAAACACTATATAAAAAAATAGTTTTAATAGGTTTGTAATATAAGAAATTACAAAGAGAGATTTTTTAAAAATTTTCATAGTTTATAGTTTTACTAAGCGTGTTATAATAAAATTATAGAAAAATAGAAATAGGAGTGAGTAGTATGAAAGAATTAAACATTATGGAAATGAATTTGAATCCGATGAAGATGATAGGTAAACAGTGGCTTGCATTGACAGCGGGAAATGAGAAACATGGATACAATACAATGTGTATTTCTTGGGGAATGATGGGTTCCATGTGGCGTGATAAAGATCCGCTGAATCAGTTTGCTACGGTAACGGTTTTTGTGCGCCCATCTCGTTATACCAAGGAATTTATTGACAAAGAAGAATATTTTACACTGTCATTATTCAAAGAAAAGGACAAGGATAAATTGATGTATCTTGGAACACATTCGGGTCGAGATGAAGATAAGATTGCAAAAGTAGGATTAACACCCGTTTTTGAACAAGGAACAACTTTTTTTGATGAAGCGGAAACGGTGTTTATTTGTCGGAAATTATACAAAGCACCGATTGAGGAATTAAATTTCATGGATAAAAATATTGTGGAAAATTGTTATCCAAATCGTGATTTCGGCGAATTGTATTTTGCACAGATTGTGAAGGTTTTAGGAAGGGAAGAATAAAAAGAGAAGATATTTGAAGGTTTTATCGAGGAAATTTGGAGGAACAGATGCGATACGAAAAAGAACGCAAAGAGTTGATTGCTTACGGCAAAAAATTGGTAGAGGCAGGATTAACCAAAGGAACGGGAGGAAATTTGAGTATTTTTATTCCCGATACAAAGGAGATGTTGATTACACCCAGTGGAATTGATTATTTTGAGATTACACCGTCGGATATTGTCGTAATGGATATCGAAGGACGAATTATCAGTGGGGAGAGAGTTCCTTCCAGCGAATGGGCGATGCATCTTATTTTTTATCAGCAACGTAAAGACTTGCAAGCAATTATTCATGCACATACAACTTATTGTACAACGATTGCATGTCTGCGGGAAGATTTGCCGGCGGTACATTATATGATTGCGGTGGCGGGCAAAAATGTTCGTTGTGCAGAATATGCGACCTTCGGGACCAAAGAACTTGCTCAAAATGCATATGATGCGATGCAGGACCGCAAAGCAGTGCTTTTGGCAAATCATGGTATTTTAACAGGTGGAGTGAGTTTGGCGGATGCATTCAATGTTTTGGAAGAAGTGGAATATACCGCACAACTTTATTATTTGACACGTTCCATGGGAAATCCGATTATTTTGGACGATGGAGAAATGGAATTGATGAAAGAAAAATTTCAAAATTATGGACAAAAAAAGTAGAAAAATTTGATGATGCCGATGATTGATTTGTGCTTGTATAAGCAATTTTGAACTGAATCAATCATCGGTTTTATCGTCATTTTCGTATGTTGAAAATATCAAGACGATTATTTTATCAAAAAGATAAATGTTTTTTGTAAAAGATTGCTCTGTAAAAAACAGAATATAAATGGAAAGAATGAACGTACATAGAATAAAATCCGTATATTTAACAGAGAATTTATAATGTTAGGAGGAGAATTCGATGAAGTATCAGGAAAATCGCACATTTATGAAATCAAAATTTCATCTGGAGAAACCACAAAAATCGGACCGAAAGAGCGGTGCTCCGCAGCCGGATTTTATCAAACCGTTTCCGAAAGAGAAACAGAAAATTGACTTACCGGGCGGAAATCAAATGGCACGATCTCGAAAAACCTTGGCGGAAATGGTTGAAGAAAGAAAAAGTCGGAGAGTGTATTCGCAAGCACCGTTGACATTGGAGGAACTTTCTTATCTGCTTGCGATGACACAAAAAATCAGCGGACGTGGACCTTCTTTTCGTGCCGTTCCGTCGGGAGGTTCCAGACATCCGTATGAAACGTACTTGGCTGTGCAAAGAGTGGATGGCTTGGAAGAAGGAATTTACAGATACAATCCGTTTGCACATCAGTTGATTTTTTTGGAGTCGAAAAAACATTTGCAAAAAGAATTGGAGGACGTCGCTTGTCGCCAGATTTTTTTGGCACGAGGAGCCGTTGTATTTTTGTGGGCGTGCATTCCGTATCGTGGAGAGTGGAGATATATGGAGGATTCGCATAAGTCGATGCTTTTGGATGCGGGGCATATCGGGCAGGCGCTTTATATGGCAGCGGAGTCGGTTGAGTTGGCGGTTTGCACTGTTGCGGGATATCATCAGGAGAATGCGGATAAACTGCTCCGCATTGACGGAGAAGAAGAATTTGTGGTGTATATGGCTGCAGTCGGAAAGAGAAAGTGAGTTTGTTGCAAAAACAAAAAACGAGGTTCAAGAAGAGGAGATTTACAGACATTACTGTTCCTGAAGATTTCATTAAAGGTACGCTACGCTTT
>JBGZJG010000035.1:0-49658 GCA_041848665.1 Filifactor sp. | reverse complement strand
GTATAATTAATAGTATTATTTAAAATTATTAAAAAAAAATCCAAATATTTTTCAATTTCCTCTGTACAGAATTCCAAAAATCGATTATTCTATTAAATAGAAAAATAGTTATATTAAGGAGGCCATTATGGAAAACTTTTTGGAAAAATCCTTCCGCTTGAAGGATCACAACACAACTGTTAAGACAGAATTGATTGCAGGATTTACGACCTTTATGACGATGGCGTATATTTTGGCAGTGAATCCCGGCATCTTGGGAGAGACGGGAATGGATGCGGGAGCAGTCTTTACCGCAACGGCACTTGCCTCATTTGTTGCTACGGTTGTTATGGCATTTTATGCGAATTATCCGTTTGCATTGGCACCGGGTATGGGATTGAATGCGTTTTTTGCATATACGGTTGTTATCGTAATGAAACAGTCTTGGCAATTTGCACTTACGGCAGTATTTTTGGAAGGTATTATTTTTATTTTACTAACATTTACCAATGTTCGTGAGGCGATTGTCAATGGGATACCGAAAAATGTAAAACAGGCAATTTCCGTAGGAATCGGTTTGTTTATTGCTTTTATCGGACTAAAGGGTGCGGGCATTATCATACCGGGCGAAGGAGTTCCGCTTGACTTGGGGGATGTAACTTCTCCGGAAGCGGTTGTTTGCATTATCGGTTTGATTATCACAGCGGTTTTGCTTGTAAAAAATGTACGAGGGGCTATTCTTATCGGAATTTTGAGTAGTACGGTAACAGGGATTTTTCTTGGTGTAACGCATTTGCCGGAAAATGGCTTGTTCTCCGCTCCACCGTCTTTGAGTCCGATTTTTATGAAATTCGAGTGGTCTCATATTCTTAGCATGGATATGCTCATTATTATGATTACCTTCTTGTTTGTCGATATGTTTGATACCATCGGAACCTTAGTCGGTGTTGCTACAAAGGCGAATTTGGTCGATGAAAAAGGAAATTTGCCAAACGCAAAAAAAGCTTTGTTTGCCGATGCTATCGGAACAACGGTTGGAGCAATGATTGGAACGTCAACTGTCACAACTTATGTTGAAAGTGCATCCGGAGTTGCGGAAGGAGGACGAACCGGTCTTACCGCATTGACAACCGGAGTATTATTCCTTCTTGCGTTGTTGTTTTCTCCGATTTTTCTAATGATACCGGCTGCGGCAACTTCTCCGGCACTTATTATCGTTGGATTATTCATGATGAGTCCTATCAAAAATATCGACTTTGACGATTTTACCGAAGCATTACCGGCATTTTTGACCATCATTATGATGCCTTTGGCTTATTCTATCGCACAAGGTATCGTATTTGGAATTATCTCTTATGCAATTTTGAAACTGTTGACCGGAAGATGGAAAGAAGGTTCAATCGTATTGTATGTATTGGCATTCTTGTTTATCTTGAAGCTTGCGTTCCACATCTAAAGCAGGTAAGAAAAAAGAAAACAATTGTTGTTTATTTTTGTACTTTCTGCTTGATGGAAACAAAACAAAGAATATACTACGATTTATGTAAGAATTAAAAAACACATATGTAAAAAGAAAAAGCTGTTGTTATGACAATCCTTTTTCAATTTTTAGATTTTACAGTCTGATATTGAAAATGGTAGGAGCTACGAAAACAGCTTTTTTATTTTGGGAAAATGTTAAGACATTTTTATTTTTATCCTCAAAGTGAGAAAAATAAATGAGAAAATTTTGTTTTTCTATTTAAAAAAAGTTTATTTTGGTGTAAACTGTAAAACATAAATTGTAATGATATCATTATGATACCAAATATCAAATGCATCGCACAAAATAAATTATTTTTATGATATTTCGATAATTTGCAAAACTAACCCACTCTATTTTTACAGAACATCGAAATATATATTGGTTTAGTAGCTTGTTTTATTTTGGGATGATAAAAATGGAGGAAGAAGTTATGAGTAAAATTGTAGTAATCGGTGCAAACCACGCAGGTACGGCGGCAATTCGTACGATTTTGGGAAATTATCCGAACAATGAAGTTGTCGTATATGACAAAAACAACAACATTTCTTTTTTGGGTTGTGGAATGGCTCTTTGGATTGGAAACCAAATTTCCAAGCCGGACGGTTTGTTCTATGCAAACAAGGGAATTTTGGAAGAAATGGGCGCAAAGGTGCATATGGAAGCTGAAGTCCAAAAAATCGACTTTGACAACAAAAAAGTTTTTGTAATCTTAAGTGATGGAACAAAAGTGGAAGATTCTTATGACAAGTTGATTTTAGCAACCGGTTCTTTGCCGAACATTCCCGATATTCCGGGAAAAGATTTGGAAAATGTGCAACAAGTTAAGTTGTATCAAAATGCGCAGGAAGTCATTGAAAAATTGGAAAATCCGGATATTAAGAATGTTGTAGTTGTGGGTGCAGGATATATCGGAGTGGAATTAGCAGAGGCCTTCAGGAGAAAAAATAAAAATGTTTCCATTGTAGGAAGAAGTCCGCACTGCTTATCCGGATATTTTGATGAAACGTTTACAGCAGAAATGGAAGAAAACTTGTCTTCTCATGGAATTAATCTTGAATTTGGACAAGCGTTGAAAGAATTGAAGGGAAAAGACGGAAAAGTTTGTGCTGTTGTGACGGATCAAAAGGAAATTCCTGCCGATATGGTAATTTTATCCGTAGGATTTAGACCGAATAATGCATTGGCAAAAGAAAAGCTGGAATTGTTCCAAAACGGTTCTTATTTGGTAAACAAAAAACAAGAGACAAGCATCAAAGACGTCTATGCAATCGGAGATTGTGCAACCGTATATGATAACACGATTGACAACACTAATTATATTGCACTTGCAACAAATGCGGTTCGTAGCGGTATTGTAGCGGCACATAATGTTGCGGGAACAGAAATTGAATCCATCGGGGTACAAGGTTCAAATGGAATTTGTATCTATGATTTAAAAATGGTTTCTACCGGAATTACGGTTGCCAAAGCACAAAAACTTGGTATTGAAGTAGAGTATACGGATTTTGAAGATACGCAAAAACCGGGATTTATTGAAACGGAAAATCCGAATGTAAAAATCAGAATTGTATATGATAAGAAAACGAGAGTAGTTCTCGGAGCACAAATGGCATCGAAATATGATATGTCTATGGGAATTCATATGTTCTCCTTGGCAATTCAAGAAAAAGTCACCATTGAGCGCTTGGCATTGCTTGACATTTTCTTCTTGCCGCACTTCAACCAACCGTACAATTATATTACCATGGCGGCAATTTCCGCAAAATAATGGTTGTTTGCGGTATAGCAACAGTATTTTGCAATCATTGAACATGATATAAATGGAATAAACTGTGTGATAAACCGCTGAATTTCAAAAGGTATATTAAGAGATTGTAAAATATTTTCAGCGAACTATTATCAAGAGAGTTGTATTAAATTATTAAAAGCATTATTTATCTTGCAATTTGTAACATTCTTCAAAGGTTGGAAGAACAACCGAATTCTTGAAGAAAAGTTAAATCGGCATATGGTGGATAGTGCTTTTTTGTTTCCGTTTTTAGGGAGGATAGATATTCTGATATTGGAATTTTACAAGAGTAGTTTATTTCTTATTCCATACAATATTCTTATTTTGTAGAAGGTGCTGTTAAGTCCATGGGCTTTTCTTATCATAGGGCAACTTTATTTGAGAATTGTATTATAGATAAATTTATGAAAAAATTTTGAAAAACAAAAAAATAAAAATTTTCAGAAATTATATTGATTTTTCCGATTGAATATGAAATAATGAAAAGAAATTTTTTGCGGAAAAAGGGGGAATTATTTTGGAACAGCGAGAAAAATTTTCTTCGAGACTTGGATTTATATTGATTTCCGCCGGCTGTGCAATAGGACTTGGAAACGTATGGAGATTTCCGTATATTACGGGAGTATATGGAGGAGCGGCTTTTGTGCTGGTCTATATTTTATTTTTGGCAATCCTCGGTTTGCCGATTATGGTAATGGAACTTTCCGTAGGACGTGCAAGTCAGAGAAGTGCAATCACTTCCTTTCATGCATTGGAGCCGCAGGGGACAAAGTGGCATATTTACGGACCGATTGCCACATTGGGAAATTATATTCTGATGATGTTTTATACGACTGTATCGGGATGGATGATATTTTATTTTGTAAAGATGCTCCGAGGCGATTTTGTGGGCATGGATGCAGAACGTGTAGAAGGTGTTTTCGGTCAGATGATATCCAATCCGATCGGTTTGTTTTTTTGGATGTTCTTATCTGTTGCAGTCTGTTTTTTTGTGTGCTCATTGGGATTGCAAAACGGGGTGGAAAAAATCACGAAGGTTATGATGAGCAGTTTGTTTTTTATTATGATTATTTTAGTTGTTCGATCAATCAGTTTGCCGAATTCCACAGAGGGATTGATTTTTTATTTGAAACCCGATTTTGAGAAAATGTTCGAAAAAGGACTCAATGAGGTTGTTTTTGCCGCAATGGGGCAGGCTTTTTTTACGCTTAGTATCGGAATGGGCTCGATTGCTATTTTTGGAAGTTATATCGGGAAAGAACGCTCGATTACCGGAGAGGCACTTAGTATCACGTTGTTGGATACGTTTGTGGCATTGATGGCAGGATTGATTATTTTTCCGGCGGCATCCTCTTTCGGGATTGAGCCGGGAAAAGGCCCTTCCCTTGTTTTTATTACTCTTCCGAATATCTTTAATCATATGGCGGGCGGAAGAATATGGGGAAGTTTGTTCTTCTTGTTTATGACTTTTGCCGCTTTTTCTACGCTGATTGCCGTATTTGAAAATTTGATTGCCTCTTGTATGGATTTGTGGCATTGGAGCCGAAAAAAGACTGTATTAATTAATTTTGTTATTATTATATTGATTTCTATTCCCTGTGTATTAGGGTTCAATGTGTGGAGCTTTGTTCAGCCGCTTGGAGAAGGCAGTGGAATTTTGGATTTGGAAGATTTTTTGGTCAGCAATAATATTTTACCCTTAGGCTCTTTGGTATATCTGATGTTTTGTACCAGACGGTACGGTTGGGGCTGGGATAATTTTCTTCAAGAGGCGAATACGGGAAAAGGTCTCAAATTTCCGTCATGGACGAAATACTATGTATTGTATGTGCTTCCGATTATTGTCTTGTATATTTTTGTAAACGGATACATTCAAATGTTTTTTACTTCCTAAAATTTATAATTTTAGGAAAAAGAAATTAAAACCGGAGCTTGTCAATCCGAGAAAAAGGGATTGATAGGCTCCGGTTTTTGTTTTATTTGGGAATGGCACGGTGCGCCAGACCGATTACGACTTCATCTAAGTGAAGTAATCCGATGGTTAAAAAAATGCAGAGGGAAAGATGTTCTCCACTTCGTGCAATTCCTATTTTTCCGCCGACATTCATGCCTGCCGATTTATCCATTACTTGTCCCAACGCCTCTCGTGCAGCTCCGACCAAAGCACCGTCATAAACGTGCCCTTCAGGGATAAGATTGTTTTTTTTGGCAGATACGAGTGCTCTCTCCAAAATTTTTTCTGTGGAACGAATAATTTCTCCGCCGATATCTACGGCACAAGTATATATTTCTTTTTTTAAATAGGTTTGTTTCAATAAATTTTCTTCTTCTCGGGAAGACATTGCAAGCAGTATGGAAACCTTTGCAATATCTTTACTTTGATATGTCATGAATAGCACCTCTCTTCTTTTTCAATTATAACATAGGAAACATGGTTTGTGTTTTTTATCCGAAAGTTTTTCCGTTTGAAAAATTTTTTGTAAAATAGGTTGACTTGCAAGAAAAAATGCTATAATATATGTATTAATAAATTAATACAACAATGCAAATATGTTTTTTGTGCAAAGTTTCTGTATGAATTGGATTTTGATTAGAGAAAGAATGATTATTTTTTGTGGAGGTGATAAATATGGTGTGGAATTTTGATGAGAACAGTCCGATTTATATTCAACTGATGGAACAAATAAAGAAGAAAATAATGTCGGGACAGATGAAACCGGGAGATAAGGTTTTATCGGTTCGAGATTTTGCCAAAGAGGCGGGGGTAAATCCCAATACAATGCAGAAGGCATTTAGTGAGCTGGAACGAGAACAGCTTTTGTATTCGCAGAGAACAGTGGGAAGATTTGTTACGCAGGATGTCGGGTTGATTGAGGAGAAGCGAAAAGAGATGGTGTTTTCGGTTATTCAAAAATTTTTATCATCATGCAAGGACTTGGGATATGATGAGGCACAGCTAAGACAGTTAGTCCAAGAATATTTGAAGGAGGAACGATAAGGGATGGAGCAACAAGATAGATTGATAGCGGAAGAAAATCGCAGTGGCAGTAGTTTGGTGTTCAACGGTAATTATCAGCCGTTGTTACAATTTCGCAATGTGAGTAAGATGTATGGGAAAAAGGCTGCATTAAACAACGTAAGCTTTGATTTGATGCCGGGTAGAATTATAGGTCTTTTGGGACCGAACGGGAGCGGAAAATCAACTTCCATTAAAATGATAAACGGACTTTTGCAACCGGACGAGGGAGAGATTTTGATTAAGGGAAAAAGACCTGATTTGGAGAGCAAAAAAATCATATCTTATTTGCCGGAGAGAACGTATTTGAATGATTGGATGAAGGTATCTCAACTTTTGCAATTTTTTGAGGATTTCTATGAAGATTTTGATATGAATCGAGCCATGGAGATGATTGATAGCCTTGGAATTGATGAAAATGCAAAATTAAAGACACTTTCCAAAGGAAATAAGGAAAAAGTTCAACTTATTTTAGTAATGTCCAGAAGAGCGGATTTGTATGTTTTAGATGAGCCGATCGGAGGGGTAGATCCTGCAGCGAGAGATTATATTCTTTCAACGATTATTCGTAACTATTCCGAGCAATCTTCCATTTTGATTTCGACACACTTAATTCAAGATGTGGAAAGGGTGTTGGATGACATTATTTTGATCAAAGACGGAGACATTTATTTGACGGGCTCAGTGGACGATATTAGAGAACAACAAGGAAAATCCGTTGATGAATTGTTTAGGGAGGTATTCAAATGTTAGGAAAATTGCTGAAATATGAGGTGCGTTCCGTAGCACGAAATTTTGTGCCGATTTATGTGATGATTTTAGTCTTGTCGGGATTTACAGGCTTGTTGCTGCAACAAGCTGAGGTATTTTCTTTTACCGGAGGAGGAATGTTTTTAACGTTATTGGGAGCTATTTTGGTGTCCTTATATATTGCGTTATTTGTCATTACCTTGTTGATGGTAATCAACCGGTTTAACAAAAATCTCTTGGGAGATGAAGGTTATTTGATGATGACACTTCCGGTTCGGGTGGAAGAAATCATTCATTCCAAGTGGATTTCCGCATTTATATGGTATATATTCAGCGGAATTGTTGCAGGGATAAGTTTTCTGTTACTGTTTTTCTGGGCGATTGATTTTGTAGATATGCGTAATGCTATGAAATTGTTGCATGAAATTGTTCAAGAAGTTAGTATCATCAGCATTTTGCTTTTACTTGGACTCTCCTTCTTTTCATTTTTGAAATTTATATTCTTTGTTTATTTTTCATTAGCGGCAGCACACTTGCCGAAGTTTAACGGACACAGAAAGATATGGGCAATCGCAATTTATATCGTTTTGGGAAATATCGTCAATATCGTGCAATCTCAAATTTTAAATACAGTATATGATATTGAATCAATTGGCGTACCGGCAGGTATGCCTCGACAAGCGGCAATGTTTACACCTGAAGTTTGGCAGAGGGCAAACGGTTATTTGGGACTTGCTTTGGTGCTTGAAATTATTGTTGTATGCGGTTTGTTCTATGGGGTGCATCATATTCTTTCCAAAAAATTAAACTTGGATTAAAATAAAATCGTTGACCAAAAGTATTTGCCGAGGGAAGTTTTTATAAGAAATCATTGTGAGTTTTTTTATAAAAAATGCAGTCGAACCTGTTTCGTTTTTATCGAAATTCGGTTCGACTGTCTCGGTTTTATAAAATTGTAAAAATTTCTTAAGGAAAGTGTGATAAAATTTCCATGTTTTTCGTTTATACTTTGTAGTAAGATAAATAAGAGAGAGAGAATAGGGCTTATTTTAAATATATAACGAAAATATGGAAACAAATTTATTGATGGTATACGAGTACGATAAATCCATTGTCTTTTGTGAAAAAGATGGAAACGATACTTTGATAAGAAACTATTTTCTCGAGAAAGACGGTGTAACGAGATTTACATATGGATAAAGTTGTGCCGACAAAATGATGTGAGAAGAAACAAGCAATCAGAAAGGAGACGTTATGAAAGTCTTAATTACGACAGATACCTATTATCCAAGTATTAACGGAGTTGTAACATCTGTCAACACCCTCTATCATGCGTTGAAGGAGAGAGGGCATGAAGTCAGAATTTTGACGCTTTCCGACAATCTTCATTCCAAAAAGGAAGGAGATATTTATTATATTCGTTCTTTTAATGCGAGGATATATCCGGGAGCAAGGGGAACTGTTCCCGTAGAGAGACATTTTTGTAAGGAGATTGAAAAGTGGAGGCCGGACATTATTCATTCTCAAACAGAATTTTTTACGATGATGTTTGCAAAAAGAATTGCAAAAAACCTTAACATTCCGATTATCCATACCTATCACACCATGTATGAGCACTATATGAGATATTTGTTTAAGGTAAACACAGTAAGTAAAAAGTCCGCAAAATTGTTCAGCAAGGAACTTCTTCGTAGTGTAGAGGGTTTGATTACACCTACGGACAAGGTAAAAAGAACTTTAAAGGAATATGGTTTGCAACAGCCAATGTTTGTCATTCCTTCGGGACTTAGTATGGATAAAATTCAAAAAGATTTTTCAGAAACAGAACGGCAAGCTTTGCGAAAAAAACTCAATATTTCGGAAGAAAAGAAGGTTATCGTTACAGTCGGAAGAGTGGGTTTGGAAAAGAATTTGGATGAAATTTTGAATCATTTTTTCAATTTTCATTTGGAGCATCAAGAGGTTCTGTGGTTGATTGTGGGAGACGGGCCGTATCGGCAAGAGTTGCAGGAAAAAGTTGCATTTATGAATTTATCGGAAGATGTCATCTTTGCAGGAATGGTAGCGCCGGAAGATATTTATCGTTACTATAAACTTGGGGATGTGTTTGTAAGTGCATCTGTAAGTGAAACACAAGGATTGACATATATTGAGGCGTTGATGGCGGGAACTCCGATTGTATGTAGACGAGATGATTGCTTGGAAGATATTATGCAAAATGGGGTAAACGGGTACTATTTTACGGAAAAAGAAGAATTTTGTGAGCATTTGGAGGAACTTCTCTATAATACGGAATTGAGAGAGAAGTTTGCGCAAGCAGCATTGAATTCGGTGCAAAAATTTTCAAAAGAAGAGTTTGGAAAACAGGCAGAACGTGCCTATTATGAAATCATTCGACGAAATTCCGGACGAAAAAAGAAACGAAGTATGGGGAAAAGGATATATTATAAATGGAAAAAGCTCCCCAAACAATATATTGAAAAAATGCAGGATTACTTTAAGGTTATTGAGTAAAACAAATCAAGAGAGGGATAGGAGGAGCATATGCACGAGTATCAACAGATTATGGAGGCGAAAGAATATATTTTGTCCAAAACGACCGTTGTTGCGGATACCGCAATCATACTTGGTTCGGGTTTGGGCACTTTGGCACAAAAGGTGCAGGATGCGTCCGTACTATCGTATCGTGATATTCCTCACTTTTGTTCTTCCGAAGTGGAAGGGCATGCGAATCGCCTTTTTATCGGAATGTTAAACGGAAAACAGATTGTTTTGATGCAGGGAAGGTTTCATTTTTATGAAGGCTACACTCTTGATGAAATTACATTTCCGATAAGGGTGTTTCAAGCACTTGGAATACAAAATTTGATTGTTACCAATGCGGCAGGAGGAGTCAACGAGACTTTCAAACCGGGTGATTTGATGCTCATTGAAGACCATATCAACATGGTTGGAGTCAATCCGCTCATTGGAAAGAATGATGAGCGTTTGGGAGTTAGATTTCCGGATGCGAGCCATGTCTATACACGAAAATTGCGAGAATTGGCACAAAGAGTTGCGAAGGATATGAACATTCCTCTTCAAAAAGGAGTGTATTGCTGGACAAGCGGACCGATATTTGAAACTCCTGCGGAAATCAAAATGTATCGCATGATGGGAGCCTCAGCGGTTGGAATGTCAACCGTACCCGAGACGATTGTTGCCTGCCATAGCGGAATGAACGTTTTGGGAATTTCCTGCATCAGTAATATGGCAGCAGGAGTTTTGGAGCAACCCTTGAGCATGCAAGAAGTGTTGGATACCACAGAGCATATCAAAGAAATATTTGTCTCTTTGGTTGAACGCATCGTTGAAGAAATAGAAACAGAAAAATAGCTCTTTTTTGCAGATACTGTATCAGTTTGCAGAAAACATATGGAACCAAATTGTATCCACATAGAAAATAGGATGTTTATGGCTTGTTAATCATGACGTTTATTTAACACTATCTTCCGTAAGAGAATGAGAAAAAATAGAGATAAGCGCACATTTAATCTTAGTAAGTGCTTCTTAAATTTTGAAACAAGAAAAAGAACATTTGATAAAAAACATATTTTCGTAAAGAAAGTAAAGAACATAGAGATAAGGAAAGAGCAGGGCAATTTCCTTATCTTTTTTATTTGGTAGGAATTTGCAATACGAAATTTCTTTATAAGTGAGTTGTAAAAGTTCGAGTAGATTTTGATACGATTAAAGGAATTATACGAAACACTATTTAAAAATATAAATACAATTATAATTACGGAAAAGAAGATATAATAGTGTTAGAAAAAAGTATCTTTGTACGCTAACTTTAATCGGGGGTTAGTATTCACTGCAAGTTATGATATACATATGTGACTATCGAGATAGTTTAAATGGATAAAACCATATACGTTTAGATTTTTAATGTGAGTACATGAAAAACGGATAAATGTATGTTATAATTATGACTCAATAATCATAAAAATCAGTTTAATATGAACTGAACTAAAAAAATCATCTTATTTTTAGGAATACTATTGTCCTGTTTCGTATAATGTGCAATAAACTGTGTAAATAGTATATTTTAAATGATATCATGGCCAAATTATGATAGGAGCTCCAAAATGGGAAAGAGCACTATTCGGAAAGAAGTGATAATATTCACCGTTTCATTGGATAACCGTATTATATAAACCTCAAAGTATTATTCATAAAAATTTTTGTTCGAATGTTTTTTCATGGATATTCTCCAAATAAATCAAAGTGTGTTAAAAAATAAAATATGGAACTGTTTCGGAAATAAATACATTTCGAATATTGGCGGGTAAAGATATGCAGAAGGAAGAAGGAGTGGTATGGCAACAAATCAAATATTCTTGGATTGGAAGCGGTGCGGAAAGAAGAAATACTGTCTTATGAATGTGCAGGATTTTTCCTTGGAGCAAATTTATGCAAGCGGACAGCCGTTTCGTTGGAAAAGAATAGAAAAAAATCACTTTTTGATACAGAGTGCCGGTTTTTGGACGGTTGCAATTCAGAAAGAAGGAGCCCTTTATCTTTGTGAAACAACTTTGAAGGAATGTCGGAGCGTGTGGGAAAATTATTTTGATTTAGCAAGGGATTACGGAATGTTAAAAGCCAATTTTGCAAAGGCGGATGAACATTTGGAGAAGGCAACGAGATTTGGAGATGGAATACGGATTTTGCGACAGGATATTTTTGAGACGATTATTACATTCATTATTTCTTCCAATAATCATATTCCTCGAATAAAAGGCAGTGTTGCCAAACTTTGTGAATTTGCGGGGGAAAAGATTGGAGAGTATGACGGAGAAATCTTATATGCCTTTCCAAATGCAGAGCAAATGCTTGCGATGTCACAAGAGCAGTGGAGTGCAATCAAGTTGGGATATCGAGAAAAGTATTTGAAGGAAACAGCACGCATGATTGCGGAAAGAGAAATTGCATTTGAAGAAATTGCAAAGCTTGATACGCAAGAGGGACAAAAGAAACTGAGGTTGTTATCCGGTGTAGGGGAGAAGGTTGCGGATTGTATTTTGCTTTTTTCGATGGGGCAATATGATGCATTTCCGGTAGATACATGGATGGAAAAGGTTATGAAAAAACAATACGGTTTGCCTCAAAACAGTAAGGCGACTCAAATCAGACTTGAAGGTATGGAACGATTCGGAGAATTTGCAGGAATTGCACAGCAGTATTTGTTTTTTTATGAAAGAGAAAATAGTAAGCGGAGGGATTAGATGGATATTTTATCTGCAATAGGGTTGTTATATACCATATCAGTTGTTTTTACCGCTATTTTGATATTTTTGGAAAATCGAAATACATCTAAAACAGTTTCTTGGCTATTGCTGCTTGTATTTTTGCCGGGTATCGGATTTTTGATGTATTTGATTTTTGGCGAAAATGTACGTTCAAAAAAATATGTTCAAAATCGAAAGATTGCAGCAGAATTTTTAAATTCTTCCGAATTGCAGGGAGTTATTCAATTTGATAATTTGGTTGATATGCAGCGGCAGGTTATGAAAATTTGTCCGATGTTTCAAGAGGACGACCAAAGAGTCATAAACCTTATCTTAAATTCGGGAAATCTTCCCGTTACGGTCAATAACGATGTACAACTTTTTTGTGAGGGCATTGCAAAATTTGACAGTTTACTCAAAGATTTTGAAAATGCGAAAAAGCATATTCATATGGAGTATTTTATTTTGAAGGATTCTATCATCGGAAATAAGATAAGAGAAATGTTAATTCGTAAGTCGAGAGAAGGGGTTAAGGTCAGAATAATATATGATGATGTCGGTTCATGGAGATTATATATGGAGCAAAGCTATATAAAGAGCTTGAAGGACGCAGGTTGTGAAGTTCGTTCCTATGTTTTGGAAAAATTTCCATTTATTTATCGAAATATTAACCGACGGGATCACCGGAAGATTGTCATCATTGATGGAAAAATAGGATATATAGGCGGCATTAATATTGGAGACGAATATGTGCATCAAAATCCGTATTTCGGTTTTTGGCGAGATACGCATTTGCGAATTAAAGGAGAGGCAGTTTATTCTCTGCAAATAACCTTTTTGTTGGCATGGTATATGATGACCGGGCAAAAAATTGAAGAGAGTTTTCTATTTCCTTCTATGAGTGATATCAAGAAAAATGGAATTGTGCAAATAGCCACCTCACAAGCAAGTACACCGCATGAGACTATCTATCAGGCATATTTTGCAGGGATAAGCGGAGCAAGGAAGAGTATTTATATTCAAACGCCTTACTTTATTCCGGATGAGGCGCTTTTGACCGCATTAAAGACCGCACTTCTTGCAGGAGTAAAGGTCAAGATTATGTTTCCTTCCTTTCCAGACCATTTTATTGTGTATCATGCGTCCCACTCTTATTTGGAGGAAGTTATGGAGCTCGGGGCAGAGGTTTATTTATATAAAAAGGGATTTTTGCATTCCAAAGTTGTTGTGATAGACAGGGAACTTGCAACGGTTGGAACAGCGAACATGGATATTCGAAGTTTTTCGCTCAATGCCGAGATTAATGCATTTTTGTATGATGATGAAAATGTACGGAAGATATATGAAATGTTTGAAAAAGATTTAAAAGATTGTGTATGTTTGAATGACAAACATTATCGGAAAACCATTTGGAAAAGGGTATTGGAAGCATTTTGCAGACTCTTTTCACCGATACTGTAAAGAGGGAGTAAAAAACGATGAGGGGATATTTGAAAAAACAAAAGGTTGTATACTTGAGAGAGTTGGCAAAAAAAGCGGAGATTGTTGTGAGTGCATCTTTGAAGAAAGAAAATTTGATTGATAAACTTTTGGAGAAACAGGAAAAATTACAGTTGTTGCTTGAAGAGGAGCAACAACAGAGCAGGAAAAACATGCAAAAAATCGACCATTTGAATGGCAAAGAAAAACCGGAAAATGGAAACTGTGTGCAGGAAAACAGTATTGAAAAAAACAATTCCACAAAGGAGTATATAAGCGGGAAGGAAGAAGGAACGGAAACTGTGCCTGTTATGCAAGTACGCCGTTCCCTTTATGATAAAGATGCTTATGAAAAAATTATCAACGACAAAGAGGCGGCTACTGCGGAAGGAATTTTGGAGATTTTGCCGGATGGGTTCGGCTTTTTGAGAGGACCGAATTATGTTTCCACTGAAAATGACGTATACGTCAGTCCGGCGCAAATTCGCCGATTTAATATGAAAACGGGAGATAAAATCTTGGGTATTCTTCGACCGCCTACGAAAAGTGAAAAATTCAATGCCATTTTGTACGTGAAGAGCATTAATGGTCTTAAACCGGAAGTGGCGATGGTACGAAAAGATTTTGAAAAATTGGTACCGATTTATCCGGAAGAACGCCTGCTTTTAGAAAGCCCTTATTCCGATAAATCCGTTCGATTGGTTGATGTATTTGCACCGATTGGAAAAGGGCAGAGAGGAATTATCGTAGCGCCACCCAAAGCAGGAAAGACCACTTTACTGAAAAATATCGCTAATGCCATTTTGAAAAATCATCCCGAAGTGGAATTGATTGTCCTGTTAGTAGACGAGCGACCGGAAGAAGTGACCGATATCAAAGAATTTGTAGCGGCAGATGTCATTTCATCTACTTTTGATGAACTACCGGCAAATCATATCAAGGTATCGGAAATGGTGCTTGCCAGGGCAAAAAACTTAGTGGAACATGGAAAGGACGTTGTCATTTTGATGGACAGTATTACCAGATTGGCAAGAGCTTACAATTTGACCATCAATTCAACAGGGAGAACTTTATCGGGAGGTTTGGATCCGGGAGCATTATATGGACCGAAAAAATTCTTCGGAGCGGCTCGTAATGTGAGAGGTGGCGGCTCGCTTACCATCTTGGCGACAGCATTGATTGATACGGGTTCAAGAATGGATGATGTGATTTATGAAGAATTTAAAGGAACCGGCAATATGGAACTTCATTTGGATCGAAAACTTGCGGAAAAAAGATTATTTCCTGCGATTGACATCTATCGTTCCGGAACGAGAAAAGAAGAATTTTTGCTTACAAAAGAAGAATATGAGTGTATCATAAAATTACGCCGACATCTTGCAAATCAACCTCTGCAAGATGTGATGGAAGATATTGTCACAATGATGAAAAATGCAAAAAATAATGCAGCCTTTTTAGCATCCGTTGAAAAATTGTTTGAATAAAAAATCGTGAATTTTTAGGAGATGAAAAAATATGTAAATGTTGGAAAACTATTTTTAAGAATATACGGAAATAATATCAGAAAATCTGGTAGGAGAAGATAATTATGGTAAAAAATAAAGAAAATAGTTTGATAGATGAACCGGCACATGAGGATAGATTTGGAATTGACGGATATATAAAGGGGATATCCGATTTCTTGTGTAAGTGTGATACTCCGCTTACAATGTCTGTTCAAGGAGATTGGGGAACTGGAAAAACAAGCATTATGTCTATGATAAGAAAAGATCTTGAAGGAAAACATATAAAAACCGTGTGGTTTAATACATGGCAGTTTTCACAGTTTAATATGGAAGAACAGTTGAGCTTATCGTTAATTAGAGCGCTTACTTTTGAACTTAGTGAAGGAGAGAATCGAGACAAACTATTGAAATGCATAGCAAAGATAGGTTTGGGGATAGCACGGGGACTTATAAATAAGCATTTAGGGATGGACATAAATGAAAAAGATTTTGGAGAAATTGATGAAAGGTATGAGGACTCTTTCGCAGCTCTTTCACAACTGAAAAAAATTATATGAAAAACTAATAGAAGAGAATGTAGAAAACAATTCCAGAATTGTGATATTTATTGATGATTTAGATCGATTGCCACTGGAACGGGCAGTAGAAGTTTTGGAAGTACTGAAATTATTTTTGGATTGTAAGTATTGTATTTATGTTTTGGCAATTGATTACTCTGTTGTTGTTCGGGGAGTGAAAGGGAAATATAGAGAAGATTTTGATGAAAGCAAGGGGCGAGCTTTTTTTGATAAAATCATTCAAGTGCCATTTAAGGTGCTGATAGCAGAGTATGATATTACGAACTATATTTCAGATTGTATCAAGAAATGTGGAATAAAAAATGAAGAAAAAAAAGAAAGGAAAATGTATGAAGAAATAATTCAACTTTCTGTTGGGAATAATCCAAGAACCATAAAGCGTTTGTTTAATACATTTATGCTGATGTACCATGTAAATAATAAATTTTTTGAGGTTTCGGAGAAGCGGAAAATGTTATTTTGTCTGCTTTGTATGCAGAATGTTTATGAGTCGATATATAATTTTTTAATTTCACATAGAGAGGATAAGGAAACGGTTAAAAATGTTTTAACGGGAAAAGAGAATATATTAGAACGGATTCTATTGGAAAAAAATGATCAAACAAATAAAATAAAGAAAGATAGAAAAGATGTAGTAATTTTCCTTGAGAAAGTAAAAAACAGTATAGAGGAAAATTCGATGGGTAATATATCAGATGATAGAGTAGAAGAATTTATTGAGATTCTTTCGTATTCAAATATTTCATCAACAAATGAAGATGTATCGAAAAGTATACAGAATCATACTGAAAATAAGGATTCTCAGTATATTATTCGTAAAATTTTCAATAGATTTGCTGCAAATGAAGATATTTGTTTGGAAAAGGAAGAAAATTTCGGAAAAGAAACATTCGAGCAAAGAAATTCAAAGCTGAAAGAAGAATATCAAAACGACGTCATCTTCAACCGTATTCGAGTAACCGGAGGAAAGGGGCAAGGAATATGTTTTGAATATTTATCCGAAGAAGGTGAAAAAATTGCGTATGTGTATTTATCGGCAGACAGGAAAGGAATAATTCCGAATGATGGAATTCAATTAAAAAACTGTACAGATATTTATCAAATAGAGGAGAAAAATGATAGAAGACGGAAGTTTGATGCAGCAGAATTGCGGATGGATGACAATAAGTTTGAGGAGCTTTTTAGTGAAATAGAGAAAAGAACAAGAGAACAAGAGAATATTCGGATGTTTTACGGAAGGGTATCAATAAAAAAGAAGCAGGAAACGTTTAAAAAAGATTTGATAAAGTAATGGAAATTTCAAAATTTGATAAAGGAAGTATAACGAGTGCAAATGAAGATAGAACGGCGTGATAAAGAGTGTTCTTCATTTTTATAGTTGGAGTCAAATGATAATCATATATTTTTTGTGGAATATGTGTCCTTCTGATGGAGAATGTAGAAGATTAACTTAAGAATTATGTATATTTGTAAACGATGTGAGACATATAAGGGTTAAGGCTTGACTTTTAAAAAATGCTATGTTATACTTTCTTGGTTAGCGGTACCAATTTGTGGATTTAGAGAGAGGTGAATAAGAATGAAAGAAAATTTGCATCCAGAATACAAAGAAGTTCAAGTACGTTGTGCATGTGGAAACACATTTGTAGCGGGTTCTACAAATGATGAGATTTCTGTGGAAATTTGTTCAAAATGCCATCCTTTCTTTACCGGACAGGCAAAAACCATGGAAAAAGGCGGACGTATTGAACGTTTCAACAAAAAATTCAAGAGAGATTAATTATAGTTTTGCAGATAATGCGAATATGTTATTTTTTGCAGGCAAAGATTTCTTGAGTAAAATCGGACTGAAAAAGAAGCTTACACATTCTTGAGAATGAGTAACTTCTTTTTTTATTGCTTGCATTGTCGAGTTAATAGTGTTTCATATCAGTACTTGTTTGGTAGCACAGTTTACTTTCTCAAACTTTGAAAAGAATGGAGAAACGGTAGAATAGGAAACTCTACCTTTGTAAGAAATATAGCAATTGTGCTACATACGGATAAAAAATTGAAAGAGAAAAGTATTTTAAAAAATTGTACGGTCAATTTTATTTTGACAATAGTATTAAAAAATAGAGCTATTTTGTAACGGAATTTTAACTGCATTTGTTTAGAAACAGTGGTATAACTAATGTAAGACAAAACACAAACTAATTTCTGCAATGTATTAAAAAATAGTTTCATGAAAGATTGGCATGTTATGTTTGTGAGAAATTCGGATAATTTTAGAAATCGTTGCAAGGTGTTTGGTATGTAAAAAATGATTGCGTGAGGAGGAGTTTTTTGTGAATGGTTATAAGGATAAGAAAGTTGAAACGTTTTTTCAAAGTATTTTGATTGTCTTGACAGCTTTTTTGGTTGCGGTGTCAAATTTTGGATTTGTGTCTGTCATTGAGGCGGAAGGAAAGTCAACAAAACCTCTGCAAGGTATGGTTATCGGTCTTGATCCCGGACATCAAAAGAAGGGAAATAATGAGAAAGAGGCGGTTTCTCCTAATTCTAAGAGAATGAAAGCGAAAGTAACTTCGGGAACAGCAGGCAAATTCACCAAAGTTTCGGAGTATCAACTGAACCTTACGGTAGGTTTAAAAATGAAAAAGAAATTTGAGAGCATGGGAGCTACGGTTGTGATGACTCGAGAAAAGAATGATGTAAATATCAGCAACATAGAACGTGCCAAGTTGTTGAATAAGAAAGAGTGCGATATGGTAATTCGTATTCATGCCGATGGAGCGGAGAGCAGCAAAACAAACGGATATTCTATTTTAATTCCATCGGGCAAAGATACTGTGAACATTCAAAAAGCAAGCAAAACTTTTGCTTCCGCTTTAGATAAAAAAATGCAAAAGCAAGTGAAAGGAATTCGTTCAAGAGGATTGGTTGAGCGTGCGGATTTGACAGGATTTAATTGGTCTACGGTTCCGGTCATTTTGCTTGAAATGGGCTTTATGAGCAATGAGAGTGATGACAAAATCATGCAGACAGAAAAATATCAAGAACAACTGGTTAATGCAACGGCACAGGCATTAGAGGAGTATCACAAGAGCAAAACAGTTTCTTCCAAATAAGGAGGAAAAGAAAATGGATATTGCATGAGAATACTGTCTTGGAATAAAAATACCTATTTTGTCTTAGAAGGGTATTCCTATTTTCCGTTTTGTAAGCATTTGATTTTTCAATTCGATTGTAATTACCGAGTAATTTTATTTGAAAACAGCATAAATGGAGCATAAAAGTTATTTTAGTAAAATAATATTTTAAATAATCGAGATTGTTTTCGTTGAAATACAGTAATCCGCTCAGAAAAATTTTGAAGCTTTCTTCAAAAAATAATTTTTTTGACGGATTTTCTACGGAATTGAAAAAATTCCTTGGTTATCTCACTTAAAAGTGGAATTGCCAAGGAGTTTTTGCTGTATGGGGAAAACAATCTAAGGTTGTATCTTGTTATGGACAAATCTGTTCAGTTCATGAAATATGTCGCCTTTGTCAATCGAATTTAAATAGGTTTTAAATGCGGATGGAAGGCAATAAATTTCCTCTATTTCTTCTTTGCTGCTCCATACATATGAAGTTTCGTTATAATTTAGTTGAGTTTCTTTTATAAAATTAGAATTTATTTTTGCAAAATATCCTTTCATGTGCCATTCGATATGGCTGAAAATATGTTTTGCTTGTTCGATTTCGGTAAGTTTTAGCACTTCAAATCCATACTGCTGCAAAAAGGAAACACAATCTTTTATAGAAAGATGAGAAGGGGCAGATGGAAATTCCCATAAATTGGATAAAAGACCTTTCGGGGCTCGTTTTTGAATATAAAATCGGTTATATTCGTCTGCAAGGACAAAAATAGTGCGTTCTTCTATTTTTCGTGCTTTTTTCTTTTTTTTGACAGGAAGTTCTGATTGCTTTGCATTTAGGAAGGCAAAACAGAGTTCTTTTACCGGACAGCTGTTACAGTTCGGTTCTCCGTTGGGCAGGCATACCAAAGCGCCTAACTCCATTAAAGCTTGGTTGAAGTGATGAACTTCTTTTTTTACGAGCAATTCGGAAACGAGGTGTTCCATTTCTTTTTTGACAGAAGGCTCGGTAATGTCTCCATAGTATCCGAAAATGCGAGAAATCACACGCATGACATTTCCGTCTACTGCAGGAACAGCCTCATGAAAGGCGATGGATGCGATTGCGCCGGCGGTATAAGGACCGATTCCTGGAAGTTTCAATAGTTCATGACATGTGTTAGGCAATTCTCCATCATAATCTTCCATGACGGTTCGGGCAGATTTTTTTAAATTGCGTGCACGACTGTAATAGCCAAGACCTTCCCATAATTTGTCCAGCACTTCGTCATCTACTGACGCAAGAGAAGCAATATCCGGAAGGACTTCAATAAAACGAGCATAATATTCTTTTACCGCTTCGACTCTTGTTTGTTGCAACATAATTTCGGAAATCCAAACATGATAGGGTGTTGGATTTTCTCTCCATGGAAGGGAGCGTTTCTTTTTGTGATACCATTCCAAAAGATTGTTTTGAAATACAGGAATATCCGTTAAAAAATTTTTTTCGTCCAAGCTAATCTCTCCGTTAAAAATGTATTTTATACTAATGACTGATTAAACGGTCAGCCATACAAGAACTATATTTATCATTTCATTTGCGAGTAAAGCTATTTCGCTATTAGGCTTTAGTAGTATTTGTTGTTTTTGGGAAACAAGGTTTTGTTTTTTTATTTACCCGAAACAGGTACAAATAAAAGCAAATTATGAAAAAGAAGGATTGTTTTTAAAAAATGATTTTGTTAAAAACACAATGATTGACAGAAATACTACATTGCATTATAATAAAAACGAAATTAGCACTCTATAACAAAGACTGCTAACAACATGACTGAAAAATACTTTTTAATCCGTTTTCAAATATGGAAAAGATAAAGGAGATGTAATTATGGCAAAAAAGCAATTTAAAGCAGAGTCCAAACGTATGATGGAATTGATGATTCACTCAATTTATACACACAAGGAGATTTTTTTGAGAGAACTGATTTCCAATGCGAGTGATGCGATTGACAAAATTTATTATGAAACTTTGACGAATGAAAATTTGACCTTCAATAAAGAAGATTATTACATTCAACTTGATATTGACAAAGAAAATCGTATTTTGACAATTAGTGATACAGGAATAGGAATGAACAAAGAAGAGTTGGAAAATAACTTGGGAGTAATTGCAAAAAGCGGTTCTTTGGCGTTTAAAGAAGCTGTGGAAAAAGAAGAAGACCATGGTATTATCGGTCAATTCGGCGTAGGTTTTTATTCCGCTTTTATGGTAGCCGATTATGTCAGTGTTTTGACAAAACGTTTAGGAGAAGAACAGGCATATCTTTGGGAATCTTCGGGAACAGACGGATACACCATTGTGCAAGCGCAAAAAGATAAGGTGGGAACCCAAATTACCATAAAATTGAAAGAAAATACCGAAGATGAAAATTATGATGAATATTTGGAACAATACCGTCTGCGCAGCTTAATCAAAAAATATTCCGACTTCATTCGTTATCCTATTAAAATGGAAGTGAGCAAAAGTCGATTAAAAGAAGGAAGCGAAAACGAATATGAAGATTATATCGAAACGGAAACTTTAAATAGTATGGTACCAATTTGGAGAAAGAACAAAAATGAGTTGACGAAGGAAGAGTATGACAATTTTTATCATGAAAAACGGTATGGATTTGATACGCCTGTCAGTCATCTTCACTTGCATGTGGATGGTACGGTACGCTATGATTCCATCTTGTATATTCCATCGAAAGTCCCGTTTGATTACTACACGCCTGAACATGAAAAAGGATTGGAGCTTTATTCCGGCGGTGTTTTGATTATGGAAAAATGTGCCGATTTATTGCCCGATTATTTTGGATTTGTCAAAGGAATGGTTGATTCGGAAGATTTGTCCCTCAATATCTCCAGAGAAATTTTGCAACATGATCGACAGCTAAAGCTGATTGCAAAAAATGTCAAAGGAAAAATCAAAGGAGAATTGGAAAATCTTCTTAAAAATGAGAGAGAAACTTACGAGAAATTCTTCAAAGAGTTTGGAAGACAGCTTAAATTTGGAGTATACAGTGACTTTGGAGTAAATAAAGAAACTCTGCAAGATTTGTTACTGTTCTACTCTTCTTATGAAGAAAAACCCGTAACGCTTGAAGAATATGTTAATCGAATGAAAGAAGAGCAAAAGTATATTTTTTATGCAGTAGGCTCTTCCTTGGAGCGTATCAAAAAGCTTCCGCAAACGGAAGCAATTTTGGATAAAGATTATGAAATTTTGTATTTAACGGAAGATGTGGATGAATTTGCACTTAAAGTGATGAGTGCTTATAAGGAGAAAGAGTTTAAGAATGTATCTTCCGGAGACTTGGATTTGGCCAAAGAAGAAAAAGAAGAACTTGTCAGTGAAGAAGAAAAAGGTTTGTTTGAAGCTATGAAAGAAGTACTTGGAGATAAGATAAAATCGGTAAAGGCATCACAAAGATTGAAAAGTCATGCGGTTTGTTTATCCAGTGAGGGCGAAATTTCCATTGAGATGGAAAAGGTGCTTAATGCAATGCCGGGAAACCAAGGAATTAATGCTGAAAAAGTTTTGGAAATCAATCGAAATCATCCGATATTTTCAAAGTTGATGGATAAAAAGGACGATAAAGAGGCTTTGAAATTATATACCGATGTTCTGTATCAGCAAGCCAGATTAATCGAAGGGCTGCCCATTGAAGATCCGGTTGAATTCGCCAATGAAATCTGTAAATTGATGTAATCATAAAACTTGTTTCAAAACTCTGATAAAAAAAGTCATTTATGGGTATAACATACACTGTAAAAGGAAATAATGAATAATGGAGGAATCAATATGAAACAAGTTTATATGATGGTTACGGATTGGTGTCCGCATTGCAAACGAGCAAAGGGCTGGATGGAAGAACTGAAAAAGGAACATCCGGAATTTGAAAAGGTAAATGTCGAAATTATTGATGAAGAAAAGACACCGGAGAAAATCAAAGAGCACGGATTTCATTATTATTATGTACCGACCTATTATATTGAGGGAGAAAAGGTACATGAAGGAGTACCGTCAAAAGAAATTGTAAAATCCGTATTTGAAAAAGCTTTGGAAGAATAAAAAAAACAAAAAATCCATTGAGAGAGTATTTCTCTTTCAATGGATTTTTTTGGTATATATAGAAAAAATAGGATATTTTTGAACGAGAAGTTAAAATTCAAAAAAGTCTGATTTCAGGTTCTTTTTTATTCAATGCTTTGAAATACGGAGAGGACTTTTTCTTCCATGCGCTTCAGTTTATAAAATACGTCATCAATCGCATTTCCCTGTGCGGAGAAATAAATTTTCAATTTCGGTTCCGTACCGGAGGGACGTAAAGCATACCAAGAACCGTCTTCAAAAATGAACTTTACGGCATTGGTTTTTTCTACATTTACCATATCGGTTTTTCCTGTTGGAAGTTCGGTAGATAGAGAGGTAGAATAGTCTATGACAGTATGAAGTTTCATAGTTTCAATTTCGATCGGATAATTTTTTCGATATTCCTTCATAATTCGTGCGATGCGAGCTTGTCCTTCCATTCCTTCGGAGACAAAAGATTTTGTGTTTTCCCAGAAGAAACCGTGTTTTTCAAAAAGTTCGAATAATACATCAAATAAAGTTTTGCCTTGTGCTTTGTAGTAAGCGGCTGCCTCTGCAAGTAACATTGCAGCAGATACCGCATCTTTATCACGTACGAAGGTGCCGGCAGTGTAACCGATGCTTTCTTCGTATCCGAACAATACATTTTTTTCATGTGTTTCGTCATATTGATTTGTAATTGCCGCAATGTTTTTAAATCCTGTCAATACATTTACGACTTCTACACCGTAACTTTTGGCAATGGTTGCACCCATTTCTCCGGTAACTATGGTTTTTACCATCAAACCGTTGTCAGGCAGAATACCTTTTTCCTTCATGGAAGAGAATAGATATTCGATTAATAAAGCACCTGTTTGATTTCCTGTCAAATCTTTGTACGTTCCGTCTTTTTTTACCATGACGGCGAGACGATCGGAGTCCGGATCGGTTGCAATTAAAATATCGGCATTGACTTTTTCAGCTAATTTTAAGGAGTATTCAAATGCGGCGATATCTTCAGGGTTGGGATAGGTTACCGTCGGAAAGGTTCCGTCGGGTTGCTCTTGTTCCTTTACCACGTGTACATTGGTAAATCCTCGTTCTTTCAACACTCTTTGTACCGGAACACTGCCTGCTCCGTTTAGGGGCGTATATACGATACATACATTTTTATCTAATTCACGGTCTCTTAGGGAAAGTTCTTTTACTTTATCCAAATAGATGGTATCAATCGGTTCGCCGATGATTTCCAAAAGTCCTCCGGATTTGGCATCTTCCATTGAAATATTCGGAATTTTTCCGAAGTCATCAATTTTTTCAATTTCAGATAAGATTTTGTCGGCAATGTTATCTTTGATTTGAGAACCTTCTTCCCAATAAACTTTGTAGCCGTTGTATTCTTTTGGATTGTGACTCGCAGTAATATTCAAGCCTCCTGCACAGTGAAGATGACGAACGGTAAAAGAAAGTTGTGGCGTACTTCTCAGGCTGTCGTACAGATACGCTTTTATACCATTGGCTGCTAAAATAAGTGCTGCTGTTTCGGCAAATTCGTCGGATTTGATGCGGCAGTCGTGTGCAATGGCAACACCTCGTTTCATGTAATCATCTCCATAGGACTTGATTACTTGTGCAAATGCATGGGTTGCACGAGCAATGATGTATTTGTTCATTCGATTCGTACCTGCGCCAAGCTTTCCTCGAAGACCTGCGGTACCGAATACCAAATCTTGATAGAAACGGTCTTGAATTTCCGCATCGTTTCCCTTCAAACTTAAAAGTTCCTGTTTTGTTTCTTCATCAATATGGTTGTCTTGCAGCCATTGTTCATATTTTTTCATAAAATCCATAAAAATCATCCTCTCTTAAAATAAATAGTTCGCATATAATTAAATTATTTTGTGATTATGCAAAGAAAATGCCTTTTCCATAGCTTTTGAAAGTAGAGCTTTTGTCAAATGTGAAAACGGGAATTTGATTTAGAGACAGAGATGTCATTTATTGTTGCCATGACAGAAAACCATTCAAGGAAAAAAGAAGGTTTATTTAGTTCTTATAATATATTCCTTGACGGAGTTTTTCCCGTCGCATTTTTTTATCAATTCCATTTAGTACGGCTCTTTTATCTTTTATCCAATTTGGAGCAATCAACGTTTTTTTGTCTCCATCTCCGGTGAGACGATGAATAACAATATTTGGAGAAAGCAGACACAATAGTTCCGTAACCGTATCAATATAGTCCTCTCGGTTCATTAAGGGAAAAGGGTTGGAAAGATAGTAGGTTCCCAAATCGCTTGTAGAAGAAATATAGAGCATATGCAGTTTCAAACCCCAGATGTTTTTATCGTTCAAGTATTTCACCGTTTCAAAAAGCTCTTTTTTTGTTTCAAACGGCAGGTTTGCAATAATATGAATTACGGTGCGTATGTTCCGAGTATTTAAGTCTGTTACAGCTTTGTCAAACATAGGAAGAGGATATCCTCTTCGCAAAAAGACAGCGGTTTTTTCATGAATGGTCTGCAACCCTAATTCCACCCAAAGAAATGTTTTTTCCGCATAAGTTGCCAACAGGTTCAATACTTCTTCCGAAAGGCAGTCGGGGCGAGTTGCTATGGCAAGTCCCACCACATTTGGAAATGCTAAAGCTTCATCATAAAGTTTTTGTAAGGTCTCAATAGGAGCATACGTATTGGTAAAATTTTGAAAGTAAGCGATATATTTTGCTTTCGGCCATTTTTCGGCAAGCAAATGAATTTGCTTGTTCATTTGTTCGGTTATTGTATTGCCTGAAGAAGTAAATTCTCCCGAACCTCGTTCGCCGCAAAAAATACACCCTCTTGTACCGACAGTACCATCCCGATTTGGGCAAGTGAAACCTCCGTCAATGGAAAGCTTTATAATTTTTTGTCCGAATTGTGCCTTCAAGGCTTGATTTAATGTAAGGTATGGCTTGTTGTCCATAGCAACCTTGCTTTTTTGCGTAAAAGATACATTGTTTTTCGACATATCGGAAAATGATCTGTTTTCATATTCGTTCATCGGTAGCTTTCCGTCCCTTCTTTACATATTATTATACACAAAGAAAAAATAATTTACCATAGAATGAAACAAAAATACAAAGCTTACGAAAAGCATCTGAAACAATATGTGAAAAAGAGGATAATTTGTAAAATTACACAGTTTGATGCCATCCGTATCTAAAAAGCTTGAAGGAATTTGCAAAATGAGATAAAATATTAAAAATAACACATAAAATTATTTTGGAGTTTTCGCTGAAAAAATTTTTTGGGAAAGTTAGAAAGACATTATATGGAATAAGACTTTTATAAACAGTGAAGATGATTGTATTTTTTGATTTGAAAGGAGGCCGATATGTTAGCTTGCAGTATCAATCAATATGGAAATATATATATTGACAAGGACGTTGTCGCTAAAATAGCTAATATTGCTGCAAAGGAATGTTATGGTTTGGTAGGAATGGCATCACGCAACAAAAACGGCATTGTGGAATTGTTGTCTTTTGCAAACGGAAGTAAGGGGATTTCTGTCAACATTACCGAAAATATTGTCAATTTGAAGCTTTTTGTAATCGTTCAATATGGCACAAATATTGCGGTAGTTGCCGAGAATATCATTGAGCGTGTAAAATATTATGTGGAGCATCAAACAGGCTTGAAAGTAGGAGAAATTACTCTCAATGTAGATGGTGTGAGGGTGCAAAAGTAACTTAGGAGGAAAAAACATTTATGAATAGAATTGAAGGCGTATTATTTCGACAAATGTTGATTTCCGGAGCCAACAATCTTAAGAATGAAAGAGATATTGTAGATAGACTTAATGTGTTTCCTGTACCGGACGGAGATACCGGAACCAATATGTCATTGACGATGAATTCTGCCGTAACAGAGTTGGAACAACTTCAAACAAATGAGTTGGATGAAATCGGAAAAGCTGTGGCGAGAGGTTCTTTGATGGGAGCAAGAGGAAACTCAGGTGTTATTTTGTCTCAAATTTTGAGAGGATTTTCACAATCTCTACAAGGGAAAAAACATTTGGAAGTATCGGATTTTGCGGATGCAATGGACAGTGCGGCAAAAGTTGCCTATAAGGCGGTTATCAAACCAGTGGAAGGTACGATTTTGACCGTATGCAGAGAAACAGCGGAATGTGCGATGGAAAATCGTGATATGGAAGATATGTCCGAGTTTTTGAAAAAGATTTTGGAAGAGGCACGTCGCTCTTTGGCGCACACGCCCGAATTGTTAAAAGCCTTAAAAGAGGCTAATGTGGTAGACTCCGGAGGAAGAGGTTTTGTTTCTATCTTGGAGGGAATGTTGAGATGTTACGAGGGTTCTCCTGTAAATTCAGACGGAAGTGCTGCTGCAAAGCAAGACTTTGATGAGTTGATGAAACAGGATATTCATGCTTTTGCGGGAGAAATTGAATTTGGTTACTGTACCGAATTTTTCTTGAGAACTTATGAAATTGATGCCGATACCTTCCGCAAAGAAATTGAGCATATGGGAGATTCCATGGTGGTAGTCGGAGATGAAGGAATTATCAAAATTCACATTCATACCAATGAGCCGGGAGTTGTATTGCAAAAAGCGGGAGCGCATGGTGCACTTGACCGTATTAAAATCGAAAATATGAGATTGCAACAAGAAGCGGTACTAAAGAAAAAACAGCAAGAAGCGGAAGAAAATAATTCAATTGCATTGCCATACGGAATTATCTCAGTTGTAGTAGGAAAAGGTTTGGCAAAAATTATGAAAGACTTGCATGTAACCACTTTGATTGAAGGTGGGCAAACCATGAATCCGAGCACGGAAGATTTTGTGAAAGCCATTGAAAAAATCAATTCGGACACAATATTCCTGTTTCCGAATAATTCCAACATTATTATGGCAGCGAACCAGGCAAGAGAAATCAGCGATAAAAACGTAATTGTTATACCGACAAAGGATATTCCAAGTGCTTTGGTAGGTTTGATGGTTATGAATACGGAAGCATCTGCCGCAGACAATGAACAAAACATTCTCGATGCGATAGCCAATGTACAATCCGGAGAAGTCACTTACGCTGTTCGAGATACCATGAGCGGTGAAAAAGAAATCAAAGAAGGGGAAGTAATCGGAATCAGCGGGAAAGAAATTCTTGCAAACGGAAAAAATACCACAGATGTTGCCCTTGAAATGATTTCGCAAATCGCAGGCGAAGATTCTGAAATCATTACCCTGTTCTACGGAGAAGATGTGAAAAGTGAAGAGGCAGAGGAACTTTTAGGCAAGGTAGAAGAACAGTATCCTGATGCAGATGTGGAATTGTATGATGGGGGGCAACCTCTATATTACTATTTCATTTCGGTGGAATAAAAAAATTCTATGTTATTCATTTCTTCCCATAAGAATGAATAAAACAGGTCTAATGTTTTTTGTAGATTGGCACGAGTTGATAGGGAACTCAAATTTTACATTAATGAGTTCTCTATTATTTAAATAATATATAAAAAGGAGACTGCAAATGCTTGTAGAAAAAAATGTGCCATAAAAAAGAAAATTAGTTATGGTATGTTAGAAATTATCCTGATTTTATCATTAAGTTGTATATCTTATGCAAATTATTATATAAAAGACTCAGTGAAAGTAAATAAAGAAGAGTTACCAGAAATAGATGAAATGTATAATGTAAGTTCGGATGCATTTGAAATGCTTAACAATGAAAGTGGTCCGGTATATGATAAGAATTCAAATGGAGGATTACAAACGAAATTAGGTATTTCATTACTGACTAGTGAATTAGCCAGTGAAAATCCATATGTTATCGAGAAAATACAAACAGATAATAAAGATTATGCAATATTGACATTCAAAAACTATATACTAGGAGATACTTCAAATTATCATTACAACAAAGAAGAGGGGTATTACGATTATATGGCAGGGAAGGAGTATTATTCGCCAATTCTATTAGAAGTAGATATTATGTTAAGTGAGGAGCAGATGAGAAGAGGCTGGGATGCAGAATATTTAGGTGGATATCAATTTAAAGAACAGTATGTATCTAAACAGGGATATAAAGTGAATATAATTGAAGGTACACAAATCAATAATCAAATGGAAAATTATATTTCAGAAAAGAATGCCATATTTGTAGCGGATGGCATTAGATATACACTAAGGGGAAGAACATCTATAGAGAACATTAAGAATATAGTTGACACTATGGAATACAAAAATTAACATGGGAGCATTTAAGTCTTGGATAGTCATAGAGGCTATTGATAAAATACAACTAATAATGAGAAAAAACATAAAAAACGACTAGTCTTTAAATTCTAGTCGTTTTTTATATACAAAAAAGACAGCATGCACAATTATGTGATGCTGTCATAGAGGTGTATAAGATTACAATTCTTTGCATTTAATACGAAACATTGATTAAAACAATATAGGAATGCGGTTCATGTGAGTAATCCTTTTTACCATAATCCATACTATCATTATATTTTACGTTAAGTAGATATTAATATAAGAGCTTTTATTTTTAAAATGCCCAGTTTCCGTTTTTGAAAATTGGAATTTCTTCATTATCTTTTGTAATTCCGATAATGGAAAGTTCCGAGCACCCTACCATAAAGTCGGAGTGAACGATAGAATCGTTGATACCATGTTGCATAAGTTCTTCATCGTTCATATTGACACCGTTTTCAATGCAAGTCGGATAAGCTTTTCCAAATGCAAAGTGACAAGATGCATTTTCATCAAATAAAGTATTGTAGAACAAAATATTTGAGTTTGAGATAGGAGAATTGTCCGGAACAAGAGCAATTTCTCCAAGATATTTGGCGTTATCATCCATTGTGAGCAGATTTGTCAAATAGTCTTCTCCTACTTCTGCGTGGTATTCCACAACTTTTCCGTTTTCAAATCTTAGATGAAATTTGTCAATCAAGTTTCCGTCATAGTTTAGAGGTTTTGTAGCATAGAGTGTTCCGTTGACACCGTGGCGAAGCGGGGCGGAAAAGACTTCTTCGGTAGGCATATTTGCAACAAATGCAGTTCCTTTTGCATTGATGGAATCGCCTTGAAGCCAAATGTGATGCTCCGGCATTTCAACCATCAAATCTGTACCGTTCGGTGCTGTGTAGTGCAAAAATTTGAATTGTTTTTCATTCAAAAAAGTACCATGTTGTTTTAAATTTTTCAAATGCTCATGCCATGCAGCAACCGGATCTTCTTCGTGGATACGAGTGGTTTGAAAGATCGCTTCCCAAAGTTTTTCAAGAGCTGTTTCTTCCGACTCATTCGGAAAGACTTTCTTTGCCCAATTAATAGACGGAATGGCAGCAATACACCAAGTTACAAGGTCGTTCATCGTGTACTTGAAAGTATCCTTTAAGGCAGTGGAACGTGCCTTGCTTGCAGCCGCAACTTTTTTGGGGTCGGCATGTTGCAAAAGTTCAGGGTCTTCCGCATCAATATAAATTTTTGCATATCCGCTTTCTCCGCGATAAATTGCTTTGTCCACCAACCATTTTGGAAATTCCTGCAAGGTTTCAATGCTTTCCTTTTCAAATTTCATTTTCTTTAAAGTTTCGTCCTCATATTCTATAACAACCGTTTTTGCTCCTCGTGCATAGGCGTATTTTGCCAACATATGTGCAAAATCGGATGCTTCAATCGGACAAATGATTTGTACCGGTTCTTCTTTTTGAATATTTGCACCGACCTCCACAATCAAACGTGCATACTTATCCAATAATACATCAAAATTTTTTATCATGACAGCTCCTC
The DNA here is from genome assembly GCA_041848665.1 of Filifactor sp. Lineage (GTDB taxonomy): Bacteria > Bacillota > Clostridia > Peptostreptococcales > Filifactoraceae > Filifactor. The sequence continues at coordinate 18,756 of JBGZJG010000035.1, read as the reverse complement.
CATCTTTCTCTTTTGTTTTTATCTCTTCAAGAAATTATAGTTCATTATATCATAAATTAGGAGAGGTTTTGTTTTTGTAGAAGAAAGTTTTTTGCAAGAAAATAAAGAATTCGATAGAAATTTGTGATATAATAATTCGGATAAGGTGCTATGAACGATATTTTAGAGGAAATGGTTGTCTGTGTTTTTTCAAAAAATGCAGTATGCATTTCTCTGTAAGAGTTCAGAGAGATGGTTAAGAACGAAAAGCAAAGAGTATAAACTTAGAAACGGACTAAGAGAAAAGGATAGCGTATTTGTTATAAGTGAAGTATTTCGAGAGGTAAGGTTGTTATTACTTGCATGTTCAAAGTTGCTTGATACGCAGAAAAAGAGCACCCTATAAAAGGTTCTTTTGATTGTTTCTGTGTAATGTTTGTTGCAACAATCATTTTTTCTAAAATAGAAAAGAGTGTAAAAGAAGGTAGTAAGAGGAGTGAATAGATGAAAAAAACAGTAGGAGGTCAGGCGCTTATCGAAGGTGTGATGATGCGTTGTGAAAACGTGAAGGCGATTGCCGTACGCAGACCCGATGGAGAAATTTTTGTTACGAAGACGGAGCCGAAGGGAATTTTGCCGGACAGTTTTTTGCGTAAGACACCTTTTTTGAGAGGGCCTTTGGTTTTGATTGATTCCATGATAGAAGGAAGTAAAGATTTGAATTATTCCGCAAGTTTTTATTTGGAAGATGGGCAGGAAGAGGAAACCAAATTCGATATTGTTATGAAAAAACTGTTCGGAAAATATGCGGAGAAGGTACTCGGTGTATTTATGACAATCGTATCGTTTGCTTTGACAATCGGCTTGTTCATTGTATTACCGACACTTTTGGCAAAGAACAATGTGCAAAAGACAGGATTGGTTTCTTTGTGGGAAGGGCTCATCAAGATTACGATTTTTGTTTTGTATTTGTTTGTGATGTCGAAGTTGAAGGACATTCATCGTGTGTTCCAATATCATGGAGCGGAGCACAAAAGTGTCTATTGCTATGAGCAGGGAAAAGAGCTTACGGTTGAAAATGTACGTGCAATGAAACGATTGCACCCTCGCTGCGGCACAAATTTCATTTTTTTGGTTTTGATGGTTTCCATCGTTGTATTTTCCTTCATTAACATTCGTACCGTATGGCTTAGAAGTATTGCAAAACTATTGATGTTTCCGTTGGTTTCGGGGATTTCTTATGAATTAATTCGTTTGGCGGGAAAATATGAGAATACTTTTACCGGATTGATGGTTTATCCGGGGATGCTGTTGCAAAAGATTACGACGCAAGAACCTGATGACAGCCAGATTGAGGTCGGGATTGCTTCCATTAAAGCGGCACTTGGAATAGACGGTACGGACAAAAAGGAATATGTGTTAAGCGAATTGAATAAGAGTTCTGCGGATGTTGCGACTGAAGAAAGCAATCAAACAGGAGCGTGATAGGTTTTGAAGAAGATACGAGAATTGTTGGAGGAAGGCGTAAGATTGTTGAAACATTCGCAAAGCGCTGTGTTGGATAGTCAGCTTTTGTTGATGCAGGTCTTACACAGAGATAAGTTGTATCTTCTGATGAACCGAGATGAGAATGTGACGGAACAAGAAGAACAGGAATATCGTGCGTTGCTTGAAAAAAGAGCGGAGTGTTGTCCGATTGCATATCTTTTGGGAGAAAAACCGTTCTATGGTCGAGATTTTTGTGTAAAGCAGGGGATATTAATTCCAAGACCCGATACCGAGATTTTAGTTGAGCAGGTTTTGGCTCGAATAAAAGAAGATGATCATGGAATTGAGATAGGAGTAGGAAGCGGAGCAATTTGCGTCACCTTGCTTTGTGAAAAGAAAAGCTTGAAGATGACGGCTGTTGATGTGGAAGAAATTCCGATTGAAGTCACAAAGAAAAATGCGTTACGCTATGAAGTGCAAAATCGTATAACGCTTTTGCAGACTTCTTTGTTTAATGGTCTTGAGGGACAATTTGATTTTATCGTATCAAATCCGCCGTACATCACTTCAGAGGAAATTCTGCATCTTCAAAAAGATGTGTTGTTATATGAACCGAAAGTTGCTTTGGAGGGCGGAGAGGACGGTTTGAAGTTTTATAGAGAGATTGTAAAACAAGGTAAAAATCATTTGAAAGAGGATGGATTTTTTGCCTTTGAAATCGGAGCGGCGCAGGGGATGGCTGTACAGGAAATATGTAAAGAAGAAGGCTTTGGCAATATCGTGCTGTATCAAGATTTATCCGGTCTTGATCGTGTCGTTGTTGCAGGAAAATAAATGTATGGAGGAAGAACATGTTTGATAATTTAGAGGCTTTGGAAGAAAAATACAATGAACTCAATAAGACGGTTGCAGACCCGAATGCCATGAATGATATGGATAAATGGAGAGGGTATATGAAGGAAATCTCCGATATGGAGCCGATTATTGAAAAATACCGTGAGTATAAGCAGATAAAAGATGACATTGAAGGTTCTCGTCAAATTTTGGACGAAGAAAAGGATGAAGAACTTCGTGAGTTGGCAAAGATGGAATTGTCCGAAAAGGAAGAAATGCTTGAAACGGTACAAAATGAACTCAAACTTTTGTTAATTCCCAAAGATCCCAATGACGACAAGAACGTTATCGTGGAAATTCGTGGAGGTGCCGGCGGAGATGAGGCGGCATTGTTTGCGGGAGTGCTTCTTCGTATGTATTCCATGTATGCATCGACTCGTCGTTGGAAGGTAGAAATGATGTCTGCCAATGAAACGGGAATTGGCGGCTACAAAGAAGTTGTATTTATGATTACGGGAAAAGGTGCATATTCTAGATTGAAGTATGAATCCGGAGTGCATAGGGTACAACGTGTACCTGAAACCGAATCCGGAGGACGTATTCATACTTCAACCGCAACCGTTGCAGTGTTACCGGAAGTAGATGATGTGGAAGTAGAGTTGGATTTGAATGATGTTCGTGTGGATGTATTCCGTTCTTCCGGAAATGGAGGACAATCCGTAAATACAACAGACTCTGCCGTTCGTTTGACGCATAAACCGACCGGAATCGTCATCTCCATGCAAGATGAAAAATCACAACTGAAGAATAAGGAAAAAGCATTCAAAATTTTGAAGGCGAAACTATATGATATGGAGCTTGAAAAAGCACAGAGGGAATTGGCACAGGAACGAAAGAGTCAAGTAGGTTCGGGAGATCGCTCCGAACGTATTCGTACTTACAATTATCCGCAAGGACGTGTGACCGATCACAGAATCGGATTGACCTTGTACAAATTGGAGAACTTCCTAAACGGGGATATTGATGAAATCTTGGATGCGTTGATTACAACCGACCAAACGGAAAAATTGCAAGCATTATAATATCGAATAACATTTGATTTTAAGGAATTGTTTTTGTTAAATGAAGGAATAGAGAACGTTTTGCAAAAGAACCTCTAAGCTTTGAGGTTCTTTTTAACGAAAAGAAGGAAGTTTGATGAAAGCAAAATTATTAACGGTAAAAAACTTCATAAGGGATATGGAAAAGATGAAAGAGGCTGCTGCTGTCATACGAGGCGGAGGGACAGTGATTTTCCCCACTGAAACGGTATACGGTTTGGGAGCGGATGGACTAAATCCGTCCGCTGCCGAAAAAATCTATCGGGCAAAAGGCAGACCTTCGGATAATCCTCTGATTTTACATATTTCGGATATAGATATGTTAGATACCATTGTGACCGATGTTTCGCAAAAGGCAATGCAACTTGCGGAAAAATTTTGGCCGGGACCGCTTACCATGATTTTGAAAAAGAAGAGCAACGTTCCGTATCAAACGACAGGCGGACTTGATACGGTTGGAGTTCGGATGCCGTCTAATGCTATTGCAAGGGAACTTATTCGTTTCTCGGAAACGCCGATTGCCGCACCTTCGGCAAATCTTTCGGGGAAACCGTCTATCACATTGTGGGAGCAGGCGGTCGAGGAAATGGGAGATAGGGTGGACGTTATTTTGTTGTCTGAACCCAGCGAAATCGGATTGGAGTCAACCATTATTGATATGACGGAAGAAATTCCGTTGATTTTGCGGTTGGGGCGAATTGTACCTTCCGAAATAGAGAAGGTAATCGGAAAGATAGAGCTCGATAAAACGATTTTGGGAGAACAGGATATACCGAAAGCACCCGGAATGAAATATCGTCATTACAGTCCGGAAGCTGAGGTTTATATTGTATCGGGAAAAGAAAAAACAGAAAAAATAATTGCACAGTATGAAAAGATGATCAGCGAAAATCCGGTTATCTTTGCTTTAGAGCAAAAGAGACAAGATTATGAAGGAAAAAACTTTTTTTCTTTGGGAAAAGATACTTTGGAGGCAGCAAGAGTTTTGTTTTCTTATCTCAGAAAAGCGGATAAGGAAGGGTACGGAGTTATTTTGATGGAAGACGTCTCTTTTGACGAGGTGGGACAGGCAGTTATGAATCGGGCATGTAAGGCCGCTGATGGAAAAATAATATAGAAAGACGGGAGAACTTATGAAGATAGCATTTGTTTGTACAGGAAATACTTGCAGAAGTCCAATGGCGGAATATCTTTTACGGGAGCTTTTATCCAAGAGAGTGGAAGATATGAGTCTCTATCAAGTTTCTTCTTTCGGTATGGGAGCTATGCCGGGGGATTTTGCAAGCGGAAACAGCATAGAAGTGATGAAAGAAGTCGGAATAGATTTGAGCAGACATATGAGCCGTACTGCCAATCCGGAAACATTGGAACAGGATTTGGTTTTGACCATGGAAAAGGAGCAAAGAGATACATTGGTTCGTTATTTTCCGGACAGATATATTTTTACGCTGAAGGAGTTTGAGCAACTTCAAAAAGAAGAAATTTTATCGGCGGTGCATCATGGGGAGAAGAGAAAAAACGATGGAGATTTGGATGTTTCGGACCCTCATGGAAAGAGTGCGGGCGCATATCGTCTTACAAGAGATGAAATTTACGACAGTATCTCAAATTCATTGGATAAAATTATATACTTACAGAAATATTTTGCTCAATAGAAGAAAAGGGATTGTATTCCTTGTGGGATAACGTTACAATAAATAGTAGAATATTATTGCAAACAAGAGAATTTGAAATTCGTGAAAAGAGAAGGTATGTAAAGATAGATCTATATTTTTTACATGGAACTTTTTTGTGCTACTTTAAGAAAGATATCATTTTTCACAGGATAGGGAAACTATTTTTCGGAAGGTTTGGAAATCGGATTTTAGGATGGAAAGGAAAAAAGAGATGAAAATTGCTTTGGGAGCAGACCATGGTGGCTACTTATTAAAAGAAACAATAAAGAAACATTTGGAAAAGCAAGGGTATGAAACGATTGATTATGGAACGAACAGTGCAGAATCCGTAGATTATCCCGACTATGCCGAAAAGGCGGCAAGAGGGATTTTGGCGGGAGAAGCGGAGAGAGGAATTTTGGTTTGCGGTACGGGCATCGGAATTTGTATTGCAGCGAACAAAGTAAGAGGAATTCGCTGTGCTACCGTATCGGATGTGTTTTCCGCAAAGAAGTGCAGAGAGCACAACAATTGTCAAATCATAGCATTGGGAGAGAGAACGATAGGAGCAGGTTTAGCATTGGAGCTTGTAGATGCATTTTTGGCAGCGGAATTTGAGGGAGACAGACACCAAAGAAGAGTGGACAAAATCAACTCAATTGAAGCACGATAAATCGAAACGGAATTGTTCTATCCGAGGATAAAAATTTTTTGTAAAGAAATCCGTTTTCGGATGGAAATCGTTGCAGAGTATTATTTTATCAGAGCAATTTAAAAGTTAGATTTGTTTCAATTTTATTTAAGGAGTATCACTACAAGGAAGATGGGTATATAGAATTTTTTAGAATAAGTAAAGGAGAGATGAAACATGGGAACAGGTAAAGTAACCGTAGTAAATCACCCTATGGTACAACACAAACTGACAATATTAAGAGACAAGAGAACAGGTTCCAAAGAATTTCGGGAATTAGTAAAAGAAATCGGTATGCTCATGGTTTATGAGACGACAAGAGACCTTCCGTTGGAAGAGATTGAAATTGATACACCGATTGGAAAAACGAAATCAAAAGTTTTGGCAGGAAAAAAATTGGGCATTGTACCAATCCTGAGAGCGGGACTTGGAATGGTTGATGGAATTTTGCAGCTTATTCCGGCGGCAAAAGTAGGGCATGTCGGCTTATATCGTGATCCGGAAACATTGAAACCGGTGGAATACTATTGCAAATTACCGCAAGATTTGGAAGAAAGAGATTTTCTTTTGGTGGATCCCATGTTGGCAACAGGAGGTTCCGCTTCTGCCGCGTTGGAACTTTTGAAAGAAAAAGGGGTAAAATCCATTAAATTGATTTGTCTCGTAGGTTGTCCGGAAGGAATTGAAGAAGTGCAAAAAAATCATCCGGATATTGACATTTACTTGGCCTCCATTGATGAAAAATTGAACGACCACGGGTATATTGTGCCGGGACTTGGAGATGCGGGAGACCGTATTTTCGGAACGAAATAGTAGTACGAGCATCTGATGAAACGATGGACAGTAGTTGTTCTATATGAGTGATAAAGTTTGCCGGTTTAATTGGTAAGGAATATACGTTTTAGCATAAAATTCAGACATATGGAGTAGGTCTGTTTACGAAGGGAACATTTTTAAAATGTTCCTTTTTTGATGTAATACGAAACATGATATAAAAAAATACTATTTCGTATAAAACAGAAAGACAGAAGCGAGTATGTGCGTTTTACAAAATAATAGGGTTGTTTTTATTTGAGAGTAGTATTATTTTATGCATCGGCATTTAATAGGCGTTTTCTTCTAAAAAGTCATGGAAACAAATATCATAAAAAGAATACTCATATAGACGGGAATTACGGGGTATTTTCGTATACTTTTTTAATTTATACAATCGTAGAGCAATTTTATTTGAGAATAGGAATGAACAAAATAGGTGTATTTTTTATGCAAAACAGAAAAAAGTATATATTATTTCACAAAATATAGTATAAAAAATTCAAAAAATTTCATCTGTAATTTTCGCCAAATTGGATGGAATAATGGGAAAACAGCGGGAAAATAAAATGGCATTATATTTGAGATAAATAAAGTTAAATAGGGTGTTGCGGGAAGAAATTAAATTTGTTATAATGAGGTAGGAGAAATTTTGGAATACATTTCGCATTATGAAATGTATAACCGTATAGTTGTTTAGGCTTTCATGACTTTGTGAATTGTATAACACAAAACAGTGTACATAAGGGAATGGGAAGTGTAAACAGCGAAATTTATAAAATATTTTATTTCTAAGCATTAGCGAATGTGTTAGGAAGGAGGGAGTTTACATGGGAGTGGAAGTAACAACGGTCCTGCAAGCGTTAATTGTTTCTGCAATGGGATTGGGAACCGTTTTTTTGACTTTGATTTCATTGGCGGTGGCAGTAGTTATCGTATCCAAGGTTTTGGCAGGCACCGGAATTGGACAAGAGGAAGACAAGAAACCTCAAGCAGTTGTTTCAAAGCCGGCAGCGGAAGTAAAATCTTCAGATGAAAATGGAGAGTTGTATGCTGCAATTGTAGCTGCAATCAGTGAAGAAATGAAATTGCCGGTAGACAAGTTTCAGATTGTCAGCATAACGGAAATCAGTTGACAAAATTTGGGGGACTACATAATTTTGTCCGAAGTATGCGTAAAAAACAAAAAACAAAAATTGAAAGAAGGGAAGGATTTAATATGAAATATGTTGTTACAATTAATGGAAAAAAATATGATGTTGAGGTAGAAAAAGTAAGCGGCGGATACAAACCGATGTCAATGTCTACACCGGCGGCAGCACCGGTTCCAGCACCTGCACCGGTAGCAACACCGGCTCCGGCACCTGCTCCGAAAGCAGCGGCACCCGCATCAGCTGGAAGCAGTGTGGTAACCAGCCCGATGCCGGGAACGATTTTGGGAGTAAAGGTTGCGGCAGGAGATACAGTAAAATCCGGTCAAGTAGTTGTTATTTTGGAAGCTATGAAAATGGAAAATGAAATTGTTGCACCGGCTGACGGAGTGGTTGAATCCGTTTCCGTAAAAGTTGGAGATACCGTAGATACTGATGCAACTTTGGTTGTATTGAAATAAGGAGGATACTTTTATGAACTTTTTAGAAGTCATGAAAGCCCTGTTACAACAATCCGGATTCGCACATTTGACGTGGCAAAATGGAGTTATGTTCTTAGTTTCTTTTATATTGCTCTATTTGGCAATTAAGAAAAAATTTGAGCCGTTATTGTTACTTCCTATTGCATTTGGAGTAATGCTGGCAAATTTACCGGAAGCAGGGCTAATGAGCGAAGGGGCTGATATTTATCATCATGGGGTTCTTCGTGTAATTCAAATCGGAATTAAAACAAATGTGTTTCCATGTTTGATTTTTATGGGTGTAGGAGCAATGACCGACTTCGGTCCACTCATTGCAAATCCGATTAGTTTGATACTTGGAGCGGCAGCACAATTAGGAATTTATACAGCATTTGTACTTGCTATCGCAACGGGATTGTTTACAGGAAATGAAGCGGCGGCAATTGCTATTATCGGTGGAGCGGACGGTCCTACATCTATCTTCCTGGCAAATGCATTGGCACCACATTTGATGGCTCCGATTGCAGTGGCGGCATATTCTTATATGGCATTGATTCCTATGATTCAACCGCCTATTATGAAGTTGCTTACAACTGAAAAGGAACGTAAGATAAAAATGGGACAATTACGTAAGGTAAGTAAAACGGAAAAGATTATTTTCCCGGTAGTAGTTGTTTTATTCTGTTCTTTGCTTCTTCCTTCCGTTGCACCACTTCTTGGAATGTTGATGCTTGGAAACTTGTTTAGAGAATCGGGAGTTGTTGCAAGACTTTCTGATACCGCTCAGAACGCATTGATTAATATTGTTACGATTATGTTGGGTGTTACCGTAGGGGCTACGGCAGACGGAATATTATTCCTTCGTGTTCAAACACTTGCAATTATCGCAATGGGACTATTTGCTTTTGCATTTTCAACCGTTGGAGGTATTTTGCTTGGTAAGGTGCTTTGTTTCCTAACAGGCGGAAAAATCAATCCTCTTATCGGTTCCGCAGGGGTTTCTGCAGTACCGATGGCGGCACGTGTATCTCAAGTAGAGGGGGCAAAAGCAAATCCGACCAACTTCCTTTTGATGCATGCTATGGGACCTAATGTTGCCGGAGTTATCGGCTCGGCGGTAGCGGCAGGCTTTTTCTTATTGATGTTTGGTGGACATTAAACTTTCATAAAGTGAATAGCGGGAGAGTATGTAAATCATGAATTTATATACTCTTTCCGTATGTATTTGGAATTGGCAAAGACTTAAAGTCAGTACGAGTACTTCGATAAGGCAGGAGGAGAAAAGCATAGACAATAGCTTTGATATACTGCCTCCTACATATATCGAAAATCGAAATTTTGCTATTTAAGGTATAGCAAATCTGAAACAGTTGGTAATTAAAATTTAATAATACACAATGAAAAACTATTTAAAGGAGGTTTTTTTCTTGAGTAAGGTATATACACTACATGATGCAATCGCAAAATTTGTAAAAAGCGGCGATCATATTTCTTTTGGTGGTTTTACAACCAACAGAAAACCATATGCAGCGGTACATGAAATTTTGCGTCAAGGAATGACAGATTTTATTGTTGAAGCAGGTCCGGCAGGTGGAGATTGGGACTTGTTAATTGGAGAAGGCAGAGTAAAAGCATACATTAACTGCTATACTGCAAACTCCGGATACACAAATGTATCAAGACGTTTTAGAAAAGCAATTGAAAAGGGCGAAATCCTAATGGAAGACTACTCTCAAGACGTAGTTATGCTTATGTTACATGCAGCATCTTTAGGTTTGCCGTACTTACCGGTACGTTTGATGATGGGCTCCAGCTTGACAGATATGTGGGGAATCAGCAAAGAACAAAGAGAAGCAGTAGAAAAATTACCGGATGATAAATTCGTATATGTAGAAAACCCATTCAAAAAAGGGGAAAAAGTAGTAGCTGTTCCGGTTCCGGAAATTGATACAGCTATCATTCACGTGCAAAAAGCATCTCCGGACGGAACTTGTTCCATCGAAGGAGATGAATTCCATGATGTGGATATTGCAATCGCAGCGAAAAAATGTATCGTAACATGTGAAGAATTGGTAAGCAACGAAGAAATCAGAAAGAATCCTTCTGCAAATTCCATTCCTTGTTTTGTAGTAGATGCAGTTGTTCATGCACCGAGAGGAGCACATCCTTCTCAATGCTATAACTATTATGATTATGATAAGGATTATTTCATTGCTTATGACAAAGCAAGTAAGACAGATGAAGACTTCAAAGCTTTTGTTGATGAATGGGTATATGGAGTAAAAACACATGAAGAATACTTGGATAAATTAGGTGCATCCCGATTGATTAAGTTGAATAATACTCCGGGACTTGGATATTCAGAAAACTTGAATAAGTAAGGAGGACATTAGAAATGGCAAATTATAATAACTATACAAATAAAGAAATGCAAGCGGTTACCATTGCGAAAACAATAGAAGACGGTCAAATTGTTATCGTAGGAACAGGTCTTCCGCTAATCGGAGCATCTCTTGCAAAAAGATGTTTTGCTCCAAGCTGCAATTTGATTGTGGAAAGCGGATTGATGGATTGTGCACCAATCGAAGTTCCAAGAAGTGTTGGAGACAACCGTTTGATGGCACATTGTGCAGTACAATGGCCAAACATTCGTTTTATCGGATTTGAAACAAATGAATGGTTACATGATGCAGATAGAATGATTGCTTTTATCGGCGGAGCACAAATTGACCCGTACGGAAACGTAAACTCTACTTGCATCGGAGATTATCATAATCCTAAAACAAGATTTACAGGAAGCGGTGGAGCAAACGGAATTGCTACTTTTGTAAATACTGTTATCATGATGCAACATGAAAAACGTCGTTTCATTGATAAAATTGACTATGTAACAAGTCCGGGATGGATTGACGGACCGGATGGACGTGCAAAAATGGGACTTCCTTCCAATCGTGGACCAAAAGCTGTTGTTACAGACAGAGGAATTTTGAAATTTGACGAACAAACAAAACGTATGTATCTTGCAGGATATTATCCAACTTCTTCTCCGGAAGACGTATTGGAAAATACAGGATTTGATATTGATGTTTCAAGAGCTGTTAAATTGGAAGCACCGGATCCGGAAGTTATCCGCATGATTCGTGAAGATATTGACCCGGGACAAGCGTTCATTAAAGTACCGGTAGAAGAATAAGAAACAGCTATATCATTTTATGAAATGAAAAATACGAAAAGGAGAAAAATATGGGAGAATATTCAATGAGATCCTACTTTCAACAAATGCCGACAGTAGGAAAACCTCTTGTAGCACCAAATGCGGAAAATGAAGGATTGTTGAGAGCGGTAGAAGATCAAATCAGGGAATTAATCAATGAGGCACAATCTGCAGGCCGTTCGGATGAATCTTTAAATGAAGCGGGACAATTTACCGCACTTCAACGTATTGAAATGTTGATTGACGAAGGAACATGGTGCCCGCTTAATACACTTTACAATCCGGGGGACAATAAGGACCATTCTACGGCTATTGTAAAAGGTTTGGGAAGAATTGAAGGAAAATGGGCTGTAATCGTAGCATCTGATAATAAAAAATTGGCAGGAGCATGGATTCCGGGACAAGCGGAAAACTTGCTTCGTGCATCGGACACTGCAAAAACATTGGGTGTACCGTTGGTTTATGTATTAAATTGTAGTGGTGTAAAATTGGATGAACAAGAAAAAGTTTATGCAAACCGTCGTGGTGGTGGAACACCTTTCTATCGCAATGCGGAATTACAACAAATGGGTATTCCGGTTATCGTAGGTATTTATGGAACAAATCCGGCGGGTGGCGGATACCACAGTATCAGTCCAACTATTTTGATTGCACATAAAGATGCAAACATGGCAGTTGGTGGAGCAGGTATCTTAGGTGGAATGAATCCGAAGGGATACATTGATCAAGAAAGTGCAGAACAAATTGTAGATGCAAACATTAACGGAGTAAAACAAGCTCCTCCGGGATCAATTGGAGTACACTTCTCAGAAACAGGTTTCTTTAGAGAAGTGTATGCAGAAGAAGAAGGCGTTATCGAAGGAATTAAAAAATATATGAGATACATTCCTGCTTATGATTTGGAATTTTTCCGCGTAGATGATCCGAAACCGCCACAATTCTCTTCTGAAGAATTGTACAGCATTGTACCGATGAACCAAAAAAGAGCCTATGACATCTATGATGTTTTGGGAAGAATTTTTGACAACAGTGAATTTATGGAATACAAAAAAGGCTATGGCCCTGAAATGGTAACCGGACTTGCAAAAATGGACGGTTTATTGGTAGGGGTTGTTGCAAACGTGCAAGGTCTTTTGATGAACTATCCGGAATACAAGCAAAATGCCGTAGGCATCGGGGGTAAGTTGTATCGTCAAGGTCTTATCAAAATGAATGAATTTGTTACATTGTGTGCGAGAGACAGAGTTCCTATGGTTTGGATTCAAGATACCACAGGTATTGATGTTGGCGATGATGCGGAAAGAGCGGAATTGTTGGGACTTGGACAATCCTTGATTTATTCTATCGAAAATTCAGGTATTCCTCAAATGGAAATTACTTTGCGTAAAGGAACTGCAGCGGCTCATTATGTACTTGGAGGACCTCAAGGAAATAATACCAATGCATTCTCCTTGGGAACAGCTACAACCGAAATTTATGTAATGTCAGGAGAAACCGCATCTGTCGCAATGTTCTCCAGACGTTTGGTAAAAGATAAGAAGGCAGGAAAAGATCTTCAACCGACCATCGATAAGATGAACGATTTGATTGAGTCTTATACGGAAAAATCCAGACCGAACTATTGTGCGAAATTCGGTATGGTAGATGAAATTGTAGATATGACTATGATGAGAAATTATATTCATGCATTTGCAAACTGTGCATATCAAAATCCACGTTCCATTTGTGCAATGCATCAAATGTTAACTCCACGTTCTTTGCGTGATTTTGACACCTTTAAAAAATAAATAAAAAATAGTGTTTTTTGTCCTGTGCTTTTTTGCACAGGACAAAAGCCTATATCAAAAATGTAACTTTCAGATGTATTTTTATCCGTATGTCGTTTTTTTGTAGAAATTAAGACTGCAAAAAAATGCAATTTTTTTTGCACATTTCTTTATCCGGTGCAGTGAAAAGGCTTGAGCGGTTGAAAATACACTTTATTTATGTTAGGATAAAGAATAGAAACAGATAATGTTTCGTAAACCTAAAATTAGGGTATTTTCTTGATGGAAGGTTATATTTTTTAGAGGAATAAGGAGTTGAATATGGGGGATGTAATTTATACTATGGGAGTTGACATCGGTTCAACTGCATCCAAATGTATTATTTTGGAAAACGGCAGAAAAATTGTAGCTACAGCTACGATTGATGTAGGAGCCGGTACATCAGGACCGTCAAGAGCTATTACGACAGTATTGGAAAATGCAAACCTTAAGAGAGAAGATGTTCAATATATCATTGCAACAGGTTACGGTCGAAACGCTTTGGAGGAGGCGGATTTTCAAATGTCGGAATTATCCTGCCATGCCAAGGGAGCGTATTTTTTGTTTCCTAAGGTGCATACCATTATTGATATCGGAGGACAAGATGCAAAGGCTTTAAAAATTGGAGATAACGGAATGTTGGAGAACTTTGTTATGAATGACAAATGTGCTGCGGGAACAGGACGTTTCTTGGATGTAATTGCCAGAGTTTTGGAAGTAGATGTCAATGATTTGCAGAATTTGGACGAAAAGGCGACAAAAGATGTTACAATCAGCTCAACTTGTACCGTTTTTGCCGAATCGGAAGTAATTTCTCAGTTGGCAAAAGGAACTCAAATTCATGATATCGTAAGAGGAATTCACGTTTCGATTGCAAGCCGTGTAGGAAGTTTGGCAAAACGAGTCGGGGTACAGGACGACGTTATTATGACCGGAGGAGTTGCCTTAAATAAAGGTATGGTAAGAGCCTTAGAAGAAAATGTCGGTCATAAGATTCATACCAGTCAATATTGCCAGTTGAACGGAGCATTAGGTGCTGCTCTCTTTGCTTATCAAAAATATCAAGCTCTCAAAAGAAAAGCAGAAAGAAGTTAACAGGTCTTCAAGAAAATATCATAAAATTTTGCATAAGGAATGTATAGGATTTAATGAAACGAATGTTGAAATGACATTCAGAAGGGGAGGTAACGAATGGCTACTAAAGTTTTAGAAAAAATTCCGGGAAAGAAACCTAGACCGATTGATGGTCATAAGCCTGCTGCTGCTGTATTGAGAGGCGTAGTAGACATGGTGTACGGAAATGCTTGGGAAGCAAAGAAAAGAGGAGAATTGGTAGGATGGAGTTCTTCCAAATTTCCGATTGAATTGGCGAAAGCTTTTGATTTAAATGTCGTATACCCTGAAAATCATGCAGCAACAACTGCGGCAAAGAAAGATGGACTTCGTCTCTGTCAAGCTGCGGAAGATATGGGATATGACAATGATATTTGCGGATATGCAAGAATCAGTTTGGCATATGCTGCGGGAGAACCGACTGATGCACGTAAGATGCCGCAACCGGACTTCTTGTTGTGTTGTAATAATATCTGTAATATGATGACTAAATGGTATGAAAACATTGCCAGAATTCATAACATTCCACTTATTATGGTGGATATTCCGTTCTCCAATACGGTAGATACACCGGAAGAAAAAGTAGATTACTTAATTGGACAATTTGACCATGCAATCAAGCAATTAGAAGAATTAACAGGAAAGAAATTTGATGAAAAGAAATTTGAAGATGCTTGTGCAAGAGCAAACAGAACAGCTGCGGCATGGCTGAAAGCATGCTCCTATATGTCCTACAAACCGTCACCGTTGAGCGGATTTGACCTATTCAACCACATGGCGGATATCGTTGCTGCAAGATGTGAAGAACAAGCAGCAATCGGATTTGAACTTCTTGCAGAAGAATTTGAACAATCCATCAAGGAAGGAACTTCCACATGGGAATATCCGGAAGAACACAGAATATTATTTGAGGGAATTCCTTGTTGGCCCGGACTTAGACCATTGTTTGAACCTTTGAAGAATAACGGGGTAAACGTAACGGCTGTTGTGTATGCACCGGCATTCGGATTTAGATATGAAAACATTAGAGAAATGGCAGCGGCTTATTGTAAAGCACCATGTTCCGTATGTATCGAAACAGGTGTTGAGTGGCGTGAAACAATGGCAAAAGAAAACGGAATCAGTGGAGCATTGGTAAATTATAACCGTAGTTGTAAACCGTGGAGTGGGGCAATGCCGGAAATTGAAAGAAGATGGAAAGAAGACTTGGGAATTCCAGTTGTTCACTTTGACGGAGACCAAGCTGATGAAAGAAACTTCTCTACGGAACAATACAATACCAGAGTACAAGGTTTGGTAGAAATTATGGATGAAAGAAAAGCAGACCGTTTGGAAAAAGACCAAGAAGTATATACCAATTTTGAAAATACAAAAGACACCGACTGGTCCAAAGCTACCATTGAATAGGGGGATAAGAAAATGAGCGAAGTAAGAGAATTATTAGATCAATTCAAATACTATGCCGAAAATCCGAGAAAACAATTGGATAAGTATTTGGCAGAAGGTAAAAAAGCAGTGGGAATTTTTCCGTATTATGCACCCGAAGAAATTGTTCATGCAGGAGGAATGTTCCCGTACGGAGTATGGGGTGGACAAGGTCCGATTGAAAAAGCGAAAGAGTATTTTCCTACTTTCTATTACTCCTTAGCACTTCGATGCTTAGAAATGGCATTAGATGGAACTCTGGATGGACTTTCCGCATCTTTGATTACTACCTTGGATGATACTTTGAGACCATTTTCTCAAAACTATAAGGTAAGTGCAGGAAGAAACATTCCTATGGTTTTCTTAAACCATGGACAACATAGAAAAGAAGAATTTGGAAGAGTATACAATGCAAGAATTTTCAAAAAGGCAAAAGAAGAATTGGAAAAGATTTGCGGCGTAGAAATTACAGATGAAAACTTAAAGAAATCTTTTGAAATTTATAACGAAAACCGTGCAGAAAGAAGAAAATTCATCAAATTAGTGGGAGATCATCCGCAAACAGTTAAGGCTTCCGATCGATGTTATGTTTTGAAAAGTTCAAATCATATGATGAAAGAAGAACATACGGCACTGTTAAAAGAACTTAATGCTAAATTGAAAGCTATGCCAAAAGAAGATTGGGATGGAGCAAGAGTAGTTACAAGCGGTATTATCGTAGATAACCCAGGACTTTTGGAAGTATTTGACACCTACAAAGTTTGTGTTGTAGCAGATGATGTTGCACATGAATCCAGAGGACTTAAAGTTGATATTGATATGAGCATTGAAGATCCGATGATGGCTTTGGCAGATCAATTTGCAAGAATGGACGAAGATCCAATTCTTTACGATCCGGATATCTTTAAAAGACCGAAATATGTAGTAGATTTAGTAAAAGACAATGATGCTGACGGATGTCTACTATTTATGATGAACTTCAATGATACCGAAGAAATGGAATACCCATCATTGAAACAAGAATTTGAAAAAGAAGGAATTCCTCTAATTAAGATGGGATATGATCAACAAATGTCTGACTTCGGACAAGTTAAGACACAGCTTGAAACATTCAATGAAATTGTACAAATGAATCGTTTTTAGTTAAGAACGCAATAAATGAATAAAAATAAAATCGAGTTTTTTCAGTAGAAAGAAGAAACTCGATTTTATTTTGTATACAAAGAGACTGCCGAAAAATTTTTCGGCAGTCTCTTTGATTTGTTATATGCACTTTATAGTTTATACTAAATTTACATTTGTTGTACTTTCAAATGCTTTGTCATGAAGTTCTGCTACTGTTTTTGGAACTTCAGCATTATAGATGTTGTTTTTTGTGAACGCATACATGTTGATTTTTTTCACGGAAGAAGGAATTTTCACTTCACTTAATGCATTCTTATAGAAAGCGGAAGTGTCGATTAATTCCAATTTGTCAGGAAGATTAATTTCTTCCAATGCGTTTAAAGCAAAAGCACTTGGTGCAATTGATTTTAAATTTGCAGGAAATTTTACTTTTTTCAATTTATTTCGGTAAAATGCAAATCCTTCAATTACTTCTACTGCATCAGGAATTTCAACTTCTGTCAAGCTGCAAACACCAAAAGCGTCATAGCCTATGTATTCAACGGTTGCCGGAATTACAACAGAAGTTAATTTGCGGCGATAAAAAGCATTTTCTCCGATTTTTTTAACAGGAAGTCCTTCCGGAGTCAATTCGGGAATTACCATATCAGTTAATCCTTCTACTTTTACTTTGTCTTTTCCCTTTTTGGTCATACCTTTTAGTTCGTCCCCTTTGAAAATAAAATCATCAAGCTCCCATACATTACTCATTTTAATCATCCTCCAAATTATTAATAATATATTGTTTTAAACAGAATAACACATATGAATTATTATATCATGTTTGCTAAAATACTTAAAGGGATAGGCCTGTTTATTTTACATAACTGCTCTAAATTTTGCATATGCGTCTTTCGTTTTTGGAATATCCCATACAGTAGGACAGTTTTTCTCCCGCTTCAATCACAGCTTTGTGTAAGCCGGAAAGTTTTGTGGCGGTAACACGAGAAGAAGGTGCAATAATTCCTATGGATGCAATAATATCTCCCTGTGCATCAAAGATAGGTGCACCCACGCCAAATCCGTTTTTGATGTAATCTCCTTTTGAGGAAGCATAGCCTTGAGAGCGGATTGTCGAAAGTTCTTCAAGCAGAGAGGCTTTATCGAAGGTTGGATGTGAGGGAGAAGCACTCAATCCATGTTTGATATAATCCTCTATAAAATCTTTAGATTGGTAAGCCAGCAGTACTTTTCTAAGGGCGCCCCAATGTAAATCCACTTCGTAACCGAAGGTTTCTACCACTTTAAGATTATTGGAGCCTTCTATTTTATCTACGACAAAACCTTTATAACCTGCACGAATAACCAAAAAAGCATCTTCGTGAGTTATATTTGACAATTCACTCAAAATAGGTCGTGCGGAATCACGAAGTCGTACGTTGTGTGTTGCAGCTTTTCCAAGTGGAATGAGCGCCGGCCCCAATTTGTACAAATGGGAAGTTTCGTCTTTTGTAACATAGTGCATAGTGCAAAAGGTTTTTAGAATGCGGTGTACCGTACTGGACGGAAGATTTACCGCTTCAGAAAGTTGTGCCAAAGAATAACTTTTGTCAGGGGAAGCCATGGCTTCCAAAAGTTCCATAGAACGTTGAAGACTTTGAATCATGAAAATGCCCCTTTTCTTTTAATTAAATTCTTTTTTCAGTATAACATTAAATTCCACAATGTGCAATGCAATCCAAAAATAAGATATAATTATATGATTGAAATAGCAATGTTTTAGGAGGCGAAATATTTAATTTTTTAAAAATACCATAGGCTTATATTTTGTAATATAGCGATACAGAAAAAAACATAGAAATGATTTTATAAGAAGGATATGGACAAAAGAGTGTAATGGTGTCTTTATACGAAATGTTATTT
>JBGZJG010000034.1:0-26153 GCA_041848665.1 Filifactor sp. | reverse complement strand
CTCTAATGTGTTATGATAAATGTAAGGTACATAACCTATCATTTTTTAATTGGAGGATGTTTTATTATGAAATTTTCTAATCGTATTACAGGAATGCAATCTTCTCCCATCAGACGATTGGTTCCCTATGCCGATAAGGCACGTGCAAACGGCAAAAAAGTATATCCCCTAAATATCGGGCAACCGGATATAAAAACGCCTCAATCTTTTTTTGAAGCTTTGACAAATTTTGACAAAGACGTTTTGGCATATGACGGTTCTCAAGGCAATCCCGATTTAATCAAAGCAATCCGTAAATATTATCAAACTTATAATATGGAATTCGATCAAGATGAAATTTTAATTACCAACGGCGGAAGTGAAGCCCTTCTATTTTCTATCATTGCTATTTGTGATGCAGGAGATGAAATCTTGGTTCCCGAACCATTCTACACAAATTACAACGGGTTCGCCGCTGCCGTAAATGTTACTGTGGACGGAATCACAACAAAAGCGGAAGAAGGTTTCCATTTTCCTGCAAAAGAAGAACTCCTAAAAAAAATCAAACCGAATACCAAAGCATTTATTTTATCCAATCCGGGAAATCCTACCGGAGTTGTTTATACGCCGGAAGAATTACAAATGTTAGTTGATGTTTGTATGGAAAAAAATCTTTTTATTATCGCCGACGAAGTGTATCGTGAATTTGTTTATGACGGATTGGAATACAAATCTCTCGGAAATTTCAAAGAAGCTGAAGATCGAGTAATCATAGTGGATAGCGTATCCAAACGATACAGTGCTTGTGGAGCAAGAATAGGTTCTATCGCTTCGAAAAACAAAGAGCTGATCCAAGAAATTATGAAGCTTTGTCAAGGAAGACTTTGCGTGCCAACGATTGAACAGCTTGGTGCAATCGAACTCTACAAAACGCCAACCTCTTACTTCAACGAAGTAAATGAAGAATACACAAAGCGAAGAGATATCGTATACCATGCTCTTCAAAAAATGGACGGAGTCATCTGTAAAGAACCCAAAGGCGCATTTTATGTATCTGTAAAATTCCCCGTAGATGATGCCGAAAAATTCATTATTTGGTGTTTAGAGGAATTTGATTACAACGGAGAAACTATCATGATGGCTCCTTTGGAAGGATTTTATGCAACAAAAGGCATTGGAAAAGATGAGGCTCGTATCGCATATATTCTCAAAACCGAAGAACTCTCCAAAGCAATGATTGTTCTACAAAAAGCATTGGAAGCATATCCCGGAAGAAAATAACTATATAACCATAAAATCCGTAAAAACAGATTGTCGTTTTGTAACAGTCTGTTTTTACTTTTTAAATTTCAAAATTTTTTGATACCTTTTGCAGAGATACATAATAACCACTTGCCTCAATTTTATTAGAAAATTTTTTGATACACTTTGTATAGCATTTTATCAAATCTTATTAATTCATAAATTGTAAAATCATTGCTAATTGTCTTATAAATTTTATTTCTTAATATCTTTTTATATATTTTTTCTTCTTCATATACTATAATATTACGGATATTACTTTTTGATTAAATTTGTATTTAAACAGCAGTCGTTTTTGTCATTAAAAAAAAACAGTTTGCACAAAATATTTTATTAATTATTTATTAAAGAAGGAATTTATATGAAAATAGGTATATTTGACTCCGGTATCGGTGGATTGTCGGTCTTACACAATGCGCTAAAGGTAATCCCTAATGCACAATTTATATACTATGCAGATACAAAGAATGTTCCCTATGGAGAAAAGTCGGAAGAAGAAATAAAGAATTTTGTCGACGAAATCATGAATTTTTTTGTTGAGAAACAAGCAGATGCCGTTGTAATTGCCTGCAATACCGCAAGCAGTGTCACTCCGAAAAAATATCGGGAACAATTTCCCTTCCCTATTATCGGCATGGAACCTGCCGTCAAAAAAGCAATCGAATTGCATTTTGATAACAAGAAACGAATTTTAGTCGCAGCAACCCCTATCACTGTGAAAGGGAAAAAATTACATTCCTTACTTGAGCGAGTAGATACAATGAGAAAAGTCGACTTGATTGCTCTCCCAAAATTAGTGCGTTTTGCAGAAAATAGAATTTTTTCATCCAATGAAATTCAAAACTATCTTAAAGATGAACTTGGCGAATTGGTAAAAAAAGACTATTCAGCACTGGTACTGGGCTGTACTCACTTTAATTACTTCAAATCTAATTTAAAAACACTATTTCCCTATCCTATTTATTTTGTAGATGGCAATGAAGGAACGATAAATCAACTTTTACGAAACCTTCCACCGGAAACAAAAACTTGCCATCAAAGTGTAGAATACTATTTTTCCGGAAAACAGGCGAGCAAAAAAGATTTGGAAAATATTGAGTGCTGGATGCAACGATTAGAAGAAATGTATAAATTATAGCTCGAACCATAATTATAAACAGGATTGTATTGTGAACCATGTTTGAAAACACGAAACCTTCTATGAACTTGAATTGTTTTGCAAAAACTTATGCTAACCCCTGATGAAATGGTGAATATTAGTTAGCGCTATACAAATGCTGTTTTTTACCATTTCATTTGTGAATAAACTTATTCTTCTATTAGGTTTTAGTATCAATTTCACATATGAATAAAGATATGATAAAAAAGATACTGCATAGAAAATGGCTTTTATTATATCTTTAACGGTGTTTCGTATCAACCTATAAAAATGAAAAGAACAATGAAAGGAATAAACAAGCAAATAATGCTCTAATGACATTTTCAACAAATAAGTGAAACAAAGAATAAGGAGACTTTTATGACTTACGAGGATGCACGAAATGATTTTGAAAATTTGGGAACAAGAGGAATTAACTTAGGATTAATACGTATTGAGAGACTTCTTGAAAAAATGGGAAATCCGCAAAAACAACTACGCTTTATCCATATTGCCGGTACGAACGGAAAAGGTTCTACAACTTCCATGTTATCCAACATCCTTATCCATGCCGGATATACAACAGGCATATTTATAAGTCCATACATTCTTTCCTTGCGCGAAAGTATACAGGTTAATTCTCAAATGATTTCTCGGGAAGAGTTCGCTTCCTGTGCAAAATATGTATATGAATGTGCAAAAACCTCAACGATTGATAACGATCCACCCACACAATTTGAGATTCTAACTGCAATTGCTTTTGCATTTTACCATAGAAAAAAATGTGATTATGTTTGTTTGGAAGTCGGTATGGGCGGACGATTGGACTCTACCAATGTCATTGATACTTCTATACTGCAAATTATTACCTCCATCAGTTTGGACCATATCGGATTTTTAGGTGATACAATTGAAAAAATTGTACAAGAAAAAGCAGGTATCATCAAAGGTACATCCACTGTCATTTACCCTCTGCTGCAACCATCCGTGATAGAACAAATTGCCACTAAATGTCACGAGACCAACAGTTCCCTAATACAACCATGCTTAGACTCTCTTCAAATAACGGATGAAGATATCACTCAATCTTCCTTTTGTTATGAAACGATTGCTTATCAAAAATCCTTATGGGGTAACTTTCAAATTTATAATTGCATTACAGTTATTACAGCAGCGAAAGAATTACAACATCAAGGTCTCTCTATCACACAAAATGACATTTCTTTCGGAATCGAAAATACCTTTCTTCCTGCAAGAATGGAAGTTTTATCAAAAAATCCTCTAATCCTCTTAGACGGTTGTCATAATTCTGAAGGAGCACAAGCAATGGAGAACTCGCTAAAACAACTTTCAGACTATTCGATTAAGATTATTATGGGCGTTTTATCAGACAAAAATTATACGGATATCCTAAAAAGTATTGCCACGCATGCAACGGAGTTATTCGCCGTTACACCGAATAACCCTCGTGCATTGCCCGCCAAACAGCTTGCAAAAACTGCGAAATTATACTGCTCCAAAGTATCTTATTTCGATAATCTAATCACTGCTGCAAATTTTGCTATAAATTCTCTAAACACGACTAAAATGGACATTACCTCTTGTTCAAAACAGAAAGATGTATTGATTATATGCGGTTCTCTCTATTTAGCTCAGGATATTCGTCCTATTTTGCTCGAAAAAATTCATTCAAAAAATTTTCATAATGAAATATAAAGGCAAAGTATAATGCAAAACAAATAACCGGCATTACTCTTTTCCCATTAATCTTCAATCTGCCAATCAATCGCTTTGCCATAATGAGCCACCAAAAAATCATTCGTTCTGCTGAAATGTCCATTTCCAAAAAAACCTCTATGTGCCGATAAAGGGCTCGGATGAGGCGACGTCAATACTAAGTGCCTTGTATCATCTATCATGCTTTTTTTTGCAATAGCATTAGAGCCCCAAAGCAAAAATACAACCGGTTCTTCTTTTTGTGCTAAAAGTTCAATAACCTTGTCAGTAAAAATTTCCCAACCTTTATTACGATGAGAATTTGCCTGTGCTCTACGTACAGTAAGTGAGGTATTTAAAAGCAAAATACCTTGTTTTGCCCATTTCATCAAATAACCGTGCTTTGGCATAATTGTTCCGAGTTCATCCGAAAGTTCTTTATAAATATTAACCAAAGAAGGCGGTATTCGCACTCCCTTTTGCACCGAAAATGCCATTCCATGTGCCTGTCCGGGTTCATGATACGGATCTTGTCCCAAAATCACAACACGCACGTCATCATAATTCGTTTGTTTCATTGCCTCAAAAATATGATACATATCCGGATAAATTGTTTGTGTCTTATATTCTTCTATCAAAAATTGTCTTAATTTTTGATAATACTCCTTTTGAAATTCATCTTTTAACAACTCATCCCAATGATTTCCAAAATTTACCATGATATACTCCTTTTTTACAACAAAATATAAATTTTTCAAACTATTTGAGAAAATACACATCAAGATTTTATGCATCGGCATTTTATATTTCATAAATAATCAAAAGACAAAAAAATACATTTCCACAAAGTAATCGCTATTTTATATATAAAGAACAAACTCTTATTACAGCAACAAACACACTACTCCGCTAACAATACCGATAATTTTTTCTACTGCTGTCTTATCGTAACTTTTTTTCCTCTTATTTTCGTATGTTTCATGTGTTTTTGCACCGCTTTTGCACTTTCTTCTTTCACATCAAAATAAGTCACATCATTAAAAATATCAATCGCTCCAATTTGACACCCTGATATTTTGCATTGGTTTGCCACAGTCGAAACAATATCGGCAGGCACAACTCTATCTTCCCGCCCAATATTCATTTGAAAGCGCACCATTCCTTTTTCTTTGGAATTTTTTCGTGTTTTTCTTTCTTTTCTATCCGTTATATTCCCTCTAATTCTCTCTCTCTCATATGCTCGATAATCAATTTTCTCCTTTTTTTGCAAATTAAGAGCATTTTTCATCATCACAGCAAGAAAAATTTCCAACTCAATCCCGGACATTTTCATTTCTTCAATTAAATCCAGATAAAATTCCAACTCTTTACTGTCTTTTTGACGTTCAATCCCGGCAATATATTGTTTAATAACCTTTTCTCTCACTCTATCATAACGTGGGATATCTTCTTCTCGAATTTTACACTTTGCATATCGCTCAATTCTTCGCAGTCTCTCTACATCTCTTCCGTAGGCAAAACTGTAAGATTTTCCCATCGCTCCGGCTCGTCCGGTTCTTCCGATACGGTGTACATATTGTTCTTCCTCAATCGGTAAATCATAGTTAATGACCAAATCCACATCTCGAATATCCAGCCCTCTTGCTGCAACATCCGTTGCAATCAGCATTGTAATTTCTCCTATACGAAACCGCTCCAACACCATATCTCGCTTTTGTTGCTTTAAATCTCCATGCAAGCCTTCTACCGCATAGCCTCTTTTTTGCATATCCACTGTCAATTCATCAACCATCTTCTTTGTATTACAAAACACAATTGATTTTCCGGAATTTTCCAACTCTATGATACGACTCAAAACTTCTGCTTTATCTGCATTTTTTACCTTAATATAAATCTGTTCGATTTGATCAACCGTCATCGCCTTATTTTTTACACGAACAATCTCCGGTTCTACCATGTATCGTTCTGCAAGCTGAATAATTTCCGCCGGCATCGTTGCGGAAAAAAGCATAGTCTGTCTATCTGAGCTTGTTTCACTTAATATCGTTTCAATATCTTCAATAAAACCCATATCAAGCATTTCATCCGCTTCATCCAATACAACAAAACGAACTTGTTCCAACTTTAACGTCTTTCTCTTAATATGATCCAAAATTCTTCCGGGTGTTCCGATTACAATCTGTACCTTTTTGCGCAATGCTTTTATTTGCTTCTCGATGTATTCGCCCCCATACACAGGAACAGTTTTGATTTTAGTATATGCAGTCAACTTATCCAATTCATTTGATACCTGCACTGCCAACTCTCTTGTCGGACAAATAACCAATGCTTGTAATTCTCCGTTATTATCCTGTAAAATATTCTCCAAAATCGGAATTCCAAACGCAAAAGTTTTTCCTGTTCCGGTTTGAGATTGACCTATAATATCCTTTCCTTCCATAGCAATAGGAATGGCAAGTTCTTGGATAACTGTTGCCTCCTGAAAACCTAATTGTTCCAAAGCCATTTCTATCTCTTTGGAAAGCTGAAATTCATTAAAATTCTTCATTCTTATCCTTTCTAAACATTAACATTTGAAAAATGAACTTTTAAAACAACACCAAATCCATCTCTCATTGCAAAAATCAAATGCAACTACTGTCTTTTTCACAAATACTTTATCTTAATTGTAAAGTGTACCAATCCTCATAAAAAGAATTATTAATACAACAAAAAACTTTATTTTCTCTATACAATCAGACTATCCATTTATAAAATAAAATTCATTTTTCATTCATCCTAAAATTAAAAAATCTTCTAACTGATAATTACAAATTAGAAGAAATCCTAAACGGTCACTAAATTGTAGCAAATCAACTCCATAAAAATATGGAAGGTAAACCGATAAGCCGAGTTCTGTCGTGAACAGTCATCTATCTACTCCTGTCGTTACCGACAGGCTCAAGCGACCTACCTATGAGACAAGGACGGGCAGCCCTCTTTTTTCGTCTCTGCTTGGTCTTGCTCCGAATGGGGTTTACATGGCCGATTTGTTACCAAACCGCCGGTAAGCTCTTACCTCACCTTTCCACCCTTACCGACCATCCAACCGAATCTACATTGTTCCAAAATATAAACTCGGTTGAATAGTCGGCGGTATCTCTCTGTTGCACTATCCTTAGAGTTGCCTCCACCGGACGTTATCCGGCATTCTTGCCCTGCGGAGCTCGGACTTTCCTCATGCATTTGCATGCGACTGTTTAGTTTACCTTATTTATAGAATAGCATAAGCACATATATTTTACAATTAAATAAACAAAAAATATTATCTTTGTATGATTTTATCTATAACTGAAAAAAATACTTTTCAAAACAATCCATATCTTTTTTTTCAAATGGCAAGAGACTTATTAAAAACAATCAATTTATCCCATGCAAAGTTTGAACAGAAACGACACAGGAAAACAGTAAATTTCACCAATCAACAAAGATATATTTTTATATACTCCCTATAAAATATATGGTCAACAAAACACAATGGTACGTTTTATGATAATCTATTGACACATATTTTTATGACATCTATAATGTCTATTGATATCTTTTGGAAAAAATATTTTTATTATTTTTTTAGAGCAAAAATACTACATGGAACTATGTTACTGCCTCTGTTTTATTTTTATAAGGTATTTACGCATCATACAGAAAGGTCTATACTATGAATCTCAAAACGCAAAATCTTCCGCTTACTACTCAAGATATGGAACATGCCCTCATCAAAAAGTTCAGAAAATATCTTTGGTCTCCGTTTATTCATGCAGTTCAAGACTATCAAATGATAGAAGAAAATGATAAAATTGCCGTTGCAATTTCAGGAGGAAAAGATAGCTTATTGCTTGCAAAACTCATCCAAGAACTTCATCGTCATACTACAATTCCCTTTACTCCTATATACATTTCTATGAATCCGGGATTTGACCGACAAAATAAAATTTCTCTTTTGGAAAACTGTAAAAATATGAATATTCCCGTTCATTTCTTTGATTCAGATATTTTTGAGGTTGCTGAACGGATTGCAGGCGATAATCCTTGTTATATGTGTGCTCGTATGCGACGTGGCGCATTGTATGCGAAAGCAAAAGAATTAGGCTGCAACAAATTAGCATTGGGACATCATTTTAATGACGTAAATGAGACAACAATGATGAATTTATTATACACAGGTTGTTTTAAAACCATGTTACCGAAACTAAACTCCACTAATTTTGAAAATATGGAAATTATTCGTCCTCTTTATTATGTATATGAAGAGCACATTCGCAAATATATGGATTACATTGGAATTTCTCCTATGAATTGCGGATGCACCGTTACTAAAAATGAAATTCCTACAAAACGAAAGGAAGTTAAAGAATTAATTGCAGAATTGAAAAAAACAAATCCAAATGTAGAGAAATGTATCTTCAAGTCGGTATCCAATATCAATATAGACTGCTGTATAGGCTGGCAATACAAAGACAAAAAATACTTCTATTTGGAGAAAGAATAATCGGACATAATAACACAAAGCTGTTAACTTTATCGGTATACATTATCTTCAAATAAAAACAACTATATTATTTTATGAACAAATTATTACTATTGCTCAAGCGAGTCGACGGGTCAGAAACAAAAATAACTATCTTGTTTTAAGAATGATATTCCTATTTTCCATTGTGTAAATCTTTGATTTTTCAATCATATCGTAATCATAAGGCAATTTTATTCAAGCATAGTAGCCAATAATAATTTATTAAGTATATCATCATAAGAATAGTAAAAAACAACCATGCATTTCCCTACATGATTGTTTTTTCGAGTATTTTTCAAAGGTTTCCTACAAAAAGCACATGACCCGATTAATCATTACTACCCGCAAGTAAAATACTCCACTATATCTATGAAACATCATTTAATTTTCCATATCCAACTGAACAGCTACAATCATTATATCATCCTGTATGGTTCCATCCGTATCTTTGGAAAACTGTATCACATCATGGTACAATCCATCAATCAGAACTTCGCTGTCCATTCTCCCGTTTTCTTTGCAGAAATTCAGAATACCTTCGGTTCCATATTCTTTTCCTTCAATATCAGTTGCCTCTACGATTCCATCCGTATACAATAAAAGAGTATCGTACTCGTTTACATCAATTTTTCGACATGCATACTTAATCGACTCATCTATTCCAAGGGGTAATCCTTTTTCTTCACTGATATAGCTATACCAAAAAATATCTTCCTTATGACTGAATAATATCGGTTCCGTATGCCCTGCATTGGATATTTTAACGAACTGTTTTTCAAAATCAATATATACGGCTTGTGCGGTAACAAATAAATTTGCTTTATCCAACTCCTTCATCAACAAAGAATTCATATGGTTAAGCAAATCATCAGGCTCTGTCGTACCGACGTGAATACAGGTTTTTAAAATCCCCTTCATCATTGAAACAAAATAATTGGATGCCATTCCATGCCCCATAACATCTGCAATAAAAACCAATGCTCCTGCTTGTCCAAACGGAACAATCTCGCAATAATCTCCGCCCAGCCGTTTTGACAAATAGGGCAAATAATCCATTGCTTCTCCGTATTTGTAAAGATAACTTATTTTTCCGCCATGAAAGAAATGAATATGGTTATCACTCATAATATTCTGCTGCATATCAAAAGCCATTGCCATTTCGCGCTCTCTCATTTTCAGCTCCATAATTCTCTTTTTCAAATTAGTAAGCGCCAAAGAGCCTGCCAACAACAACATAACCTGCGTTAAAAAACTCCTGTCATCTTCTCCCAATATATATCCTTCGGCAAAAAGGAAATAAACAAACCCTACGGTTTTGTCTTCATTCTTAATCGGAAACACAGCTTTTTTTCTATTCTTATGTGTAAAATCATCTTCATACGCAATTTGACCACTTTTTACCGCATTCCAAATAAAATCGGAATATCCTTCAGCCGGCAGTCGGAATATCTTTTGTGAATTTACCGTAACACTGTTCTTTTGATGCCCCTCCAATAATTCATCCGTATTATTGGAATAGACCAAATAAACTTCTTTTTCATCTTGATTGGACAAGATATTCAAAGCAACTTTTTCGCACGGAATAACTTCACATACCAAATCCATAATTTGATTTTTTACATCATAAAAATCTTCTTTTGTATCCACAAGATTCATAATGTGACATATATTTTTCATATGATTACGGATTTTATCCAGTGCCATATCAAAACTCCGTTCTAAACAACATCTGTTCTTTACACATTTTTTCAGACAACTCTATTTTCCATGGTTATACAGATAGAATAGAGAAGTAGCAAGCTTATATTCCTCCATATCCTATCTCTTAAATTCGATAAAACGTTCTTGCATTTTCATTTGTCTTTTCGATGATAACCTGTTCTTCCACACCTTTAAGCTCCGCTATCTTCTTTGCCACATAATACACTTTTGTCGGATCATTGCGTTTGCCCCGAAACGGAACAGGTGTCAAATACGGACAGTCCGTTTCTATCAAAAGTCTGTCCAAAGGAACCTCTTTTGCAACTTCCAAAAGTCCTTTTGCATTTTTGAAGGTCAATGCACCTCCAAGAGCAATATAGGCTCCCATTTCCATATAGCGTCTCATCATCTCCACACTTTGCGAAAAACAATGAATTAACACTTCCGAACCTCGGTTATATTGTCTTATGATATCATAGGTATCTTGCACCGCATCACGAGAGTGAATGACAATGGGAAGATTACATTCATTCGCCAGACCTATCTGTTCGATAAACCATTTTTTTTGCAGTTCTTTGGGCGAATTATCATAATAATAATCCAATCCGATTTCTCCGATTGCAACCACCTTAGGATAGACTGCCCATTCTCTCAAAATCTGAATATCCTCTTTTGTCATGTTTTTTACATCATGAGGATGTACTCCAACTGTCGCATACAAAAAAGCATACTTTTCCGCCAAATCAATCGAGGCCTTTGAGGTTGTCATATCCGCTCCGATGTTGACTGCAAATTCTATTCCATTTTGTTCAAGAGAAGCAATCAAACTCTCTCGATCTTCATCAAAACGTTCATCGTCCAAATGAACATGACTGTCAAACAACTTCAACTATCTCACCTCATTGCCGTCTTCCATACCATCTGCGCAAACCACTACCAACTCGTCATGTTCCGGCGTGGATGCACAAAGTACCATTCCTTCCGACAACACACCTCTAAGTTTGACGGGTTTTAAATTCGTAACGACTACAACATTTTTGCCGACCATTTCTTCCGGTTTGTAAAATTCGGCAATTCCACTGACGATTTGTCTTACTTCCGGCCCTATTTTGATTTTTGAAACTAAAAGTTTATCTGCTTTTGGATGTTTTTCGCATTCCAAAACCTTTCCTACCCTAAGTTCCGTTTTTGCGAAGTCTTCAATCGAAATTTCTTCTTTATGCGCAAGTTCAACGACTTCCTTCTTTTTTACTTCTCCCATACCAAAGAGTTTTTCCATCTCTTCCAGTTCTTTATCAATATCCAACCTTGGGAATAAGTTATCTCCTCGTTTTACCTTTGTTCCTGCAATGTATTGTCCAAAAGATGCAACACTTTCCAACGTTGCTTCTTCCACCGGCACATTAATTTGCTCCAAAATCTTTTCGGAAGTGATTTTAAGCATAGGTCTTAAAAATACCGCCACAATTCGAAGAACTTCAATCAAATGATACAATACCGTATTTAGTTCTTCTTTCTTTTCTTCGTCTTTTGCAAGTTTCCAAGGCATTGTCTCATCAATATATTTATTGGCTCGGCGAATAAGTTTCCATAATTCTTCAAACGCCTCATTAAACTGCATACGATTCATAGCATTGTCAAAACGCTCTGCCAACCCTTGTGCAATTTCTTCCAAACCTTTGTCAAACTCCGTAGAGATTTTTGCTTCCGGGACAATTCCATCATTATATTTTTCAACCATTGATACGGTTCTGGACAATAAGTTTCCTAAGTCATTTACCAAATCAGAATTAATTCTTGTCAAAAAACTTCGGTTCGTATAGTTTCCATCTTGTCCAAATACAAATTCACGAAGAAGGAAATATTTTAGTGCATCAATTCCATATCGTTCAATTAACGGTTCAGGATATACAACGTTTCCTTTTGACTTGCTCATCTTGTCTTCCGAAAACAAAATCCAACCGTGTCCGTAAACCTTGTCCGGCAGCGGCAAATCCAACGCCATTAACAGAGCCGGCCAAATAATCGTATGAAAACGAACAATCTCTTTTCCGACAATATGCATATTTGCCGGCCAATATTGTTTCATCTCCACCGTATCATCAGGATAGCCCAAGGCTGTAATATAATTGCACAAAGCATCAATCCATACATAAATGACATGCTTTTCATCAAAAGGAACCTTTACGCCCCAATCAAAAGAAGTTCTGGAAACGGAAAGATCTTCCAATCCCTTCTTTAAGAAATTATTGAGCATCTCATTCTTTCGGCTTTCAGGAAAACAAAAATCAGGGTGCTCTTCGTAATAATTTATCAGCCTTTCTTGGTATTTTGACAATTTAAAAAAGTAAGACTGCTCTTTTTTATCCTGTACTTCCCTATGACAATCCGGACACTTTCCATCCACAAGCTGAGATGGTGTCCAAAATGCCTCGCATTCAACACAATAATGCCCTTCATATTCTCCCAAGTAAATATCTCCTTGGTCATATAACTTTTGAAATATCTCCTGTACCCTTTTTTCATGTCGTGATTCCGTCGTACGAATAAAATCATCATAAGATATTTCCATCGTTTCCCAAAGTTTTTTAATATCCGCAATCATGCCATCCAAATATTCAATCGGAGCCATTCCCATCTCTTTTGCTTTTTTTTGTATTTTTTCTCCGTGTTCATCCGTCCCTGTCAAAAAACGTACATCATAACCTGCAAATCTCTTATAACGTGATATTGCATCCGCTGCTACGGTAGTATACGTGTGTCCGATATGAAGTTTCCCACTGGGATAATAAATCGGTGTCGTTACATAAAATTGTTTTTTATTCAAGAAAAAAACCCCTTTCCTCTATCTGAAGTATGTATGTAGACTCTCCGTAACAAAAAAATTATGAGAGCAGCCGTTTTCATTTTATCAAAGCTTTAAACAAGACTTACAATAAGCACAATACCTCAAATTAATCTACTGTTTCCATGATACAATAGGCATTTATCTATGTCAAATTTTTTCAACATTTTAGCAGAAAATTTCTTCTTTCAAACAACAATTGTTGTCGATAAAAAAGAGAAATTGAAAACCTTCTCCAAAAGTTTCGTTAAAAAATCCAACTTATCAGAAGCTCCTCTTTCTCTCTTTTCATAAAATATCACTACGCATTTAAGACAAAACAAACTCTATTGTCTACAAATTTTCCACGTTTCTGAAATCTTTATAAGAAAGCACTCTATTTACGATAATACCAACCAATGCCGCCAAACTCAATCCGGAAAGAGATACATTGCCACTAATCGGAATTGCTATATGCAATCCAAAATTGTGTCCCAGACCTAAAATAAGAATGGTTGCCATGATAATGATATTACTCGGTGTAAAAGCCACCTTTCTATCCTTTATATTTTTGACTCCGATAAATGCTATCATGGAAAAAAGCATCAAAGAAATTCCTCCCATTACCGGAACGGGAATACTTCGTAACACTCCTCCTATTTTTCCTATCATTCCCAGCATAATAGCAAATATCGCTGCAATTCTCAAAATTTGCGGATTATAATTCTTTGTAATTGCAAGAACTCCCGTATTTTCTCCGTAGGTTGTATTCGCAGGTCCTCCAAGCAACCCTGCAACAAGAGTTGCAATCCCATCTCCCAACAAAGTTCGATTTAAACCCGGATCTTCAATAAAATTCTTTCCTACTACTGTTCCGTTTGTCGTAATATCGCCAACATGCTCCATGAATACCGCCAACACTACCGGAACAATCATAAGAATTGCTCCAACATCAAATTTTGCAACTGTAAAATTCGGTATCTGTAACCATGCCGATTCTGTAATCAGCGAAGTGTCTATAAGTTTCATGGCAACTGATATCGCATATCCGCTCGACACCGCAATGATAATTGCAAGCTGTCTGAAAAAACCGCGTCCGAGCTTTGCAACACAAAGCGCAATTCCCAAAGTAATAAAAGCGACAACAAAATTATCAGATGCCATTTGCCAAGCGGTAGGAATTAAATTAAATCCGATTACAATAATCATAGGTCCGATTACCTGTGCCGGAAAATACTTTGTGATTTTTTCCACTCCCACTTTTTTTACCAAAAAAGACATCATAACATAGCATAGTCCTGCAACGACAATTCCGCCCTGCGCATATCTCAAATCTCCGTATTGTTCCCCTACTGCAACAATTACAGGAATAAATGCAAAGGACGAACCTAAAAAAACGGGAACTTTTTTTTGCGTACACAAATGAAAAATTAAGGTTCCTACTCCGGCGCATACTAAACTGACCGAAATATCCAATCCCGTCAATATCGGAACTAATACAGTTGCTCCAAACATTGCAATCAAATGTTGTAATGCCAAAATAATTTTTTGTGCAACCGTAGTCTCCGCTACGTC
The DNA here is from genome assembly GCA_041848665.1 of Filifactor sp. Lineage (GTDB taxonomy): Bacteria > Bacillota > Clostridia > Peptostreptococcales > Filifactoraceae > Filifactor. The sequence continues at coordinate 11,369 of JBGZJG010000034.1, read as the reverse complement.
ATTCCTCATTTCTATTTCTTTTGAAAACACTTTTTCAGACATAATCATTCCTCCGAATTTTATTTTATACGTATACTCTGTCAAAACTCGCCTTTATTTTCACACAGATAAAATACAAGCTGCTCCTTTCGATTGATGACCTTGTTTCAATGTATTTATCGGTTATCACCAAAAAAAATCCTGCTATTTTTTCTCCTAAGGTATTTGATTTTTGCATGCCATCTATTTTTTACCGGCTCTTTTTTAATACCTTAACTATTTTTTATTATAAACAAACTATTCTTCTTCCAAAATAAATACACCTGTTTTTCCATCAATTTCATCAAAATTCACATTTACAATCTCACTGCGAGAAGTCGGCACATTCTTTCCGACATAATCCGCTCTGATGGGAAGTTCCCTATGTCCTCTGTCAATTAACACTGCAAGCTGAATTGACTTTGGACGCCCGATATCCATAACCGCATCCATGGCTGCCCGTACCGTTCGTCCCGTATAAAGCACATCATCTACCAAAACCACCTTTTTTTCCGTCACATCAAAAAACATGGATTCACTTTCAACACTTTTTATATTTCGTTCTTTCAAATCATCCCGATAATTTGTAATATCAATTTCTCCAATGAGTATGTCAACATTTTCAATTTCCAATATTTTTTTTGCAATTTTTCTTGCAAGCGGAATTCCTCTTCTCTGAATACCGATAATCACAACATCTTCCGCACCTTTATTGCGTTCAAGTATTTCGTGACTGATACGGGTAATTCCTCTTTCCATAGCACTTTGATCCATAATCATTGCTTTTTCTTTCATGTTTCATCATCTCACTTTCTGAAAAATAGTTTTCCTATTTAAAATCCTTATGAAAGATATAGTAATACTAAACTCTATTGAAAATACTTCTATCCTAAAAAGAAAATAAAATCGAATAGCTGTAAAAGCAGTAGATTTTAAGATACCTTTTTAATCTGTAATTCCTATAAAAGTCACCTTCTATGAATTATCTTTGTTACCATATCTTTCGTATTACGAAAAAGTTTTACAAAAAATCCTTCGCTATTTACAAAATATTAAGAGCAATAAAAAAACTTCCCACACAAAAAGATGCGGAAAGTTTGATCACTTCCATTTCCCCTTCTGTGTATCTCGTACATCAAATTAAAGGATTTTATTCATTATAAAATATATTTTAAAATTTATCAAGAAAAATATCACATGACATTCTCCTAACAAAATCCATGAAAAAAGATTTCCTTCCATAGAGTTTGAAAGAACTCGATCATTTAATTTCAGATTGGTTTTAAAAGAAAGCATAACCTAAGACGGACAATATGATTTTCTGCAACAAATTTATATTCTCTTATTTCATAAAGGTTTTATATGCTCTGAATGTCATATAAATATCAAATTTGCTGGAAAGTTCAAAGGGCGAATGCATATTTAAAACGGCTGTTCCGCAATCAAGCACTTCGGCACCATAACTTGCCAAATAACAAGCAATCGTTCCTCCACCGCCGGCATCCACTTTTCCCATTTCTCCTGTTTGCCATGCAACTTTATTCTTATCAAATTTGGAAATCACTTCATGTAAAAATTCGGAATTTGCATCACTGGAGCCACTTTTTCCTCTTGAACCTGTATATTTGGTTACACAAATTCCTTTTCCCATATAAGCAACGTTGTATTTATCTACGACATCTGCAAAACTCGGATCGTATGCCAAGTTGACATCAGCAGATAAAATTTTGGAATTTGCTAAGGCACGACGTACTTTTAATCCGCTATATCCATCTTCCAATTCCACAAGTTCGGAAAGAACATTTTCCAAAAGTAAAGAATTCATTCCCGTATTGCCTGTGGAACCGATTTCTTCTTTATCTGCAAAAAGTGCACAGGCTGTATATTCCGGTTTTTCTATCTCCAAAATCCCCTTAAGCGCAGCAAAACTACAAACTCTGTCATCTTGACCGTAGGCTCCGATAATTCCTTTGTCCAATCCTACAAATCGGCTTTTTCCGGCAGGCACCATTTCAATTTCCGCAGACAGAAAATCTTTTTCTTCCACTTCGTACTTTTTAAATAAAATACTCAAAACATTTCTCTTAACCTGTTCTTTTTCTTCGTCATTAATCGGTAAATGTCCAAATACGATATTGAGCTGTTCTCCTTCAATCACTTCTGATGCTTTCTTTTCTAATTGTTTTGCCGAAAGATGAATCAAGAGGTCATTTACACAAAATACAGGATCTTCCGGATGATCCCCGATATTAATTTCTACTTTTTTTCCGGATTTTGTAAAAATGACACCATACATCGCCAACGGAACGCAGCCCCATTGATATTTTTTTACTCCGCCATAATAATGTGTTTTAAGAAGTGCAAGATTGCCGTCTTCATACAACGGATTGGGTTTTAAATCCAAACGCGGCGAATCAATATGTCCTCCAACTACATTCAATCCATTTTCCAATGTCGTTTTTCCCATCACAAACAAGAGTACAGCCTTGTTTTTTTGATTGTAAAGCACCTTATCTCCGGCAACAAGTTTTCCCTTTTCAATATAGTGCGAAAGGTCTTTGAATCCATTTGCCTCTGCAATTTGGATAATTTCTTTAGCACATTGTCTTTCTGTCTTGGAGTTGTCCAAAAAACTCATATACTCTTTTGCATACTGTTCCGCTTCCTTCATTTCCTTTTTTGTTAATTTGTTCCAATTTAATTCTTGTTGCATTGATGTTTCCTCCTCTTTATGTTGTTTTCATTTACCCTCTTTATCCTAAAACATTCCCTATCTTCAACGAAAAAAGAAATCGCTCTAAAAAGAATTTGCAAAGCTGTAAAACTCTTAATTCATTTTTCCCTTATTTCGTCAAAAATCATTTTTCTCCAATCGGGTTATTCTGCTCATATACCTCATAGTTGCTTTGCTAAACCTTTATTTTATATTATCACATTCTATTCTTTTGTAAAAGACAGTTTCCTTAGCTGTTTAAAAATTTTTTCAGCCGACTATCTTTTGATAAAGTCGATATGTTCCAATAGATACATCAAAAACTCCGGTACCGTATCCAACATATCTTTTTCAAACACTCTCTCTGTCAATTTGTGTAAGTCTTTTCCCCATGGTCCCAAATTAATTCCGGGAACGTTTATTGTCTTCAATTTTTCAAAATCAATATGATACAAATCTTTCGGTACAGCCATGCTCTCAATAACCGCCTCATATTCTTTCGGCTCTCTCTCCAATGCACAATAGCTGATATCACAAATTCCCATAAAAAATTCTTCCACACGCAAAGTATAATCATAATTCGACTTCAAAAAATCGCGATACACCTCTATCACTTTTTCGATGGAAACAGCACTTCCTTCCAAGTTTCGACAATTCATGGATGGATAATACGGCGGTGCGATTGCAAGCACAACAATAGCATCTTTCTTATCATAAAATTCCAAGACTTTTTGAACATTATCTATTGTAATATCCTGATAACTCTTTCCTTTCTTCAAGTCCTCTCTTGCCCTATCATTCATTTTAAGAACAAAGTTTTCAAAACCTTTTTTCTCTGCACAAAGCTGCAATAATTCTTCATAAAAGAGAACTTTCGGTTTTGCAATAGAATGTTCTTCTCCAAAAAAATTTTGTAATTCAAAATAATTGTCATAAAATTCATCCACCGCCTGCTCGCAAAGACAACGAATGATTTTCATAATTTCTTTCGGACTTCTTTCGAGGTGTAAAACACTAAAGTATCCGGCGGCTTTTAGGGCGGTAGATACATCATAAGCTTCTTTTAAATCTCTCATATAACTCCATGACGGCAGAGGTGACTGCTCTGCGTGTACTTTCTCGGAAAGGCTTGGATTTAAATCGATTTTGGAAGTAATTTTCGCAAGCAAAGAAATGGCATTCATTCCCTTTAACGGTTCTTTCATATGAGATAGAACCCCTTGGGTTACAACAACAGGCATCAATTTTCCCACAGTTCCGATATGCAATCCTTTTTCCTGTTCTTTGTCACTCTCAAACGGTTCAGAATCAACTGCCAAAATATAATTTAAATGAAATTTCTCCTTTAAATCATAAAGTAATTCAACAGCCGCCCTCATCCCTTGCGAATACGATTCTTCATCCGCAACGGATAAATATAAGACATTCACCTTTTGCCCTTGTTTTTGCGAAAATTTTTCCACTACTCCTAACTGTAATGCCAAAGCGGATTTCATATCGCATGAACCACGTCCGAAAATCCACTCCCCGGAATTAATGTTATCTAAGACCTCATCCTTTACTTCAGATTTTTTTAATTTTTCTTTTAAAGCCTCATTTTCCAAGGAATAGTCTTTTAGATTTCCGTAATCTTCAACGTCAACGGTATCATGATGATGAAACAAGATGACGGTATCTTCAACCGCATTGTTTACCAACGCCCAATTTACACGGCGCTGATGAAAGTCGCCTTTGATTTCATACATCCCAAAATAATCACTATGCTCTTGAAAATAAGGAATATGAGAAATATATTGATACAAGTAATCTTCTATATCTCTCTCCAAAACGGTATTCGTGAAACTTCTGATTGCCATACTTTCGTCAAATATCTTTTTGATTGTCTCTTTCATAGTTCCCTCCTAATCGTCGTAAACCTTTGCGTTCTCATGCAACCGATGAAGCTGCATTTTGTCTGTTTGTTGCAAGTTTGACTACTTCTTTTTCATCAAATGCACAATTTTTCCTTTCTCTGTTCTCCAAGTCGGAAAAAATTACTTTGTGCCGGAAGAACCGAACCCATTTTCTCCTCGAACGGTATTTTCCTCCAAATTGTCTGACTCCTCAATAGTAATTTGCAGTACCGGAGCAATAACCATTTGTGCAATCTTCATTCCTTTTTCGACGGTAAATGCTTCTTTCCCATGGTTAATAACAATGATGCCAAGCTCTCCACGATACCCTTCATCAATTGTTCCGGGAGAATTTAGCAGTGTAATCTGATGCTTCAATGCCAATCCGCTTCTTGGTCGAACTTGCCCTTCGGTGTGTTTCGGAAGTTGCATTTTTAGCCCCGTATGAACCAATGCGGATGCCCCGCTTTCAATCACAATTTCTTCAACGGAATACAAATCCATTCCTGCATCTCCTTCATGTGCATAGTTTGGGATAATCGCATCTTTATGAATTTTTTCAAAATAAACTTTTAACTTCTCCATTTTTTCCTCCTGTTTTTTCTCTTTTACAAATCCTTTTTCCTTTTCTTTTTTCTCGGAGACGGCAACTCCTTATATATCAATTGAAACAATTTTATCAAAATTTGTTTATCCTCCGATTTTTCTATTAACAGCATTTCCTTCGCCCCTTCGTAAGGGAGTTCATACCTTGGATTTTGAATGAAATCTCGTGCGGATGAAGTGGCTTTTATCAATAAGCGATCATCATAAATTCCACCCACAACCTTTCCTCGATAGTAAAGAATGTACTCTCCCATCATCCTACGATAACGGATATCCTCTAAATCGGACAGTTGTTCTAAAATGTCATTTAAAACTCTTTGCCGGAAGGCATTGTATCACTCCTCATTTTTAAAACTTCAATTCTATAACCTCGAGTTGTACATATTTGGTGTCTATTTTTTTTATTCCCTTTGTATCAAATACGATCGTATATACTCCTTTTTCCTGTGCAACAACCGTTCCTGCTCCAAAAACCTTATGCCTTACTTTGCTGCCCAGTGAAATCTCTTGTATTTCATTTGTTCCTTCCTCTTCGCTCTTACTTCGTACTTGAAGTTTATACTTTTCTCGATACTTTTCGTAGAGAGATGCGGTTTCTTTTTTGACATAAGCGTCTTCCAAGTCTCCAACCAAATATTTTTTATCAATATCCTTTACAAATCTGGACAAAATTTTAAAATCGGTCTTTCCATAAAGAGTCCTCGTCGTAGCATAAGACAAATACAAAAGTTGTTTTGCTCGTGTCATGCCCACATAACAAAGTCGCCTTTCTTCTTCCAGCTGCATCTCATTATATACTGCTCCCGCAACTGGAAAAATTCCATCTTCCATACCTACCATAAAGACAACTTCAAACTCCAAGCCTTTTGCACTATGCAACGTCATAAGAGAAATTTTTCCTTCTCCGTCTTCCTCTTCTTGGTCGGTAACCAAAGAAATATTTGCCAAAAAATCCGATAGCCCTTCTTCCGCTTCTTTATTCTCATAAAAATCCTTTGCCACAGACAAAAATTCATTCAAATTCTCCAAACGATTATTTGCCTCTTCTGTCATTTCCGCTTTTAATTCAGCTACATATCCTGTATTATTCAATACATTTACAATCAACTCATCCAAAGGAAGGAGTAACGTCATGGAGCGAAAAGTCTCCATCATCTCAATAAAATGTTTCAGTGTAGCTCTTTGTTTTGTCGAAATCTCCGTCAACGGCTCCTGCAAAAGATATTCGTAGATACTCTTGCCCGTATGCTCGGCATATTCTTCCAATTTTTCAATCGTTTTTGCTCCGATTCCTCTCTTTGGCACGTTAATAATTCTCTTGAGAGAAACATTGTCTCCTGTATTGGAAATAACACGCAAATACGATAGCAAATCCTTAATTTCTCTTCTATCATAAAACTTCATCCCGCCATACACACGATAACCGACATCATTTAAAACAAATGCATCTTCAATCGCTCTTGACTGTGCATTGGCACGATACAGTACAGCAATATCATTTGCACAATAGCCTTGGTTGCGAATTAATCCGGCAATTTCTTTTGCAACCCAAATACCTTCGTCTTTTTCCGAATATAATTTTTTGATACAAACAGCTTCGCCTTTTCCATTCTTTGTCCAAAGTTTTTTGTCCATCCTTCCGATATTATGAGCAATCACATCATGTGCTGCATTTAATATGGTTTCGGTTGAACGATAATTTTGTTCCAATTTTATAACCTTGGTATCTTTCTGATCTTTTTCAAACTCCAAGATATTGCGAATGTCCGCTCCTCTCCATGTGTATATGGACTGGTCATCATCCCCCACCACACACAAATTATGATATTTACCGGACAAAAGTTTTATCAAAACATATTGCGGATAATTGGTGTCTTGATACTCATCCACCAAAACATGCAAAAATTTTTCTTGATAAAAGTCTCTTACTTCTGAAAATTCCTGTAATAATCGTATTGTGCACAAAATAATATCATCGAAATCCAAAGCGTTATTTGAAAACAATCGACTTTGATACCTCTGATACACCTTAACAATTTGTGTCATCGTCTTATCCGCTTTTACTTCATCATTCAAGTCAATCGGCTTTAATGTATTTTTTAATTCCGAAATTTTGGAAATGAAAAAAGACGGCTTTATCTTATCGCTTATCCCTTCCGCTTTCATGCACTCTTTTACTAAAACATTTTGGTCATATGTATCATAAATCACAAAATCTTTTTCATAATTCAGCTTATCAATATTACTTCGCAGTATTCGCAGACACATAGAGTGAAAGGTTCCTATCCACATAAACGTATCTCGCTTATCCAATAAATCTTCCAAACGCTCTCTCATTTCCCTTGCCGCCTTATTGGTAAAAGTGAGTGCCAAAATACGTGACGGCAAAACTCCTTTTTCAATCAAATAGGCAATCCGATAGGTAATAACTCTCGTTTTTCCCGAACCTGCTCCTGCCAAGATTAATAAATTTCCGTCTAATGTTTCTACCGCATCTAATTGTGCTTTGTTTAGCTTTGTTAAATCCATCATTTTCTCCACCATGTCGAAAAAAGAGTCGTATACGTTCCCTACTTCCCTTTTCCGCATTTTCAAATTTTTGTAAACTCATTCTCCTATTTGAAAGAACTGCTCTATCATTTTTTCTATCGTTTTTTCAAAAAAATATCCCTTGTTCCATTAATGAGACAAATTTTTTCTATTTTCATAAAGCTCTTTTGCTCTTTGAATTAAATTTTCCTTATGATTTATTGAACTGTCTTCCAAAATTTCTTCATACAACAATTCAATAATCTCTCCGACTTCCACTCCGGTAAATCCTATATTCAGCAAATCATAGCCATTAATCTTCATTTCTTTCTTTGTAATCGGATCACCCTGTTTTAAAATGGTTTGTACCTTGGATGTAATGTTGTAGAAATTATTTTCTCTAACCTCACAACTCATATTCGCCTCTCTGAGTTTCAAAACATAAGAAATCCCTTCCTCGCCGATTAAGGCAATCATTTTTTTCAATTCTTTTTCAGAGGCATTCCATTGATTGATATCATAATATTTTACAATCCTACAAACTTTTTCAATAATCGTTTTGGGATAACGCAATTCTTTTAATATCATAAGTGCCATATTCGCTCGAAGATGAATATAATTTTCATAAGAGGAGTGTTCGGTCACAAACGGTTTGGTAATATCATGCAGAAGCGCCGCAAGCCTAAGCTCCAAAATCGGCTCCACACTTGTAATAACACACAGCATATGCTCCAACGCATAGCCTTCCCTCTTTGTTTTTGCATCACTTAGGCGAAAACTGTTGTCCAAATCGGGTATGATATATGCAAGCAATCCCGTTTCTGCAAGCAGTCTCATTCCTTTGGCAGGTCTCTGTGACAATAAAATTTTTGTCAGTTCATCACGCACTCTTTCGCCGGAAATTTTTTTGATAAGGTGTGCACAATCTATAATGGTATTGTAGTTATCCTCCTCTATTCCGAAATTCAACTGTGCAGATAATCGAACCGCTCTCATCATTCTAATCGGATCTTCTTCAAACCGCTCATGAGGATTGCCCACCGTTCTTAAAATTTTATTCTTGATGTCTGCAATCCCGCCATACAAATCAATAAGTTCTCCATCTCTACTGTATGCCATGGCATTAATCGTAAAATCCCGCCTCTTTAAATCTTGCATAATATCCCTTACAAATTCAACTTCCGAGGGATGTCTATAATCAAAGTAAGTTCCTTCCTTTCGAAAAGTTGTCACTTCAATATAATTTGTTCCGTCTATACTGATTTTCAAATTGCCGAATTTATGCCCCACGTCATTTATTTTGTATGAATGAAAGATCGTTTTCATTTCCTCTACGCTTGCCGAAGTGGAAATATCATAATCGTTATGCTCCCGACTCAAAAAAAAATCTCTTAAACTCCCTCCGACTAAGTAAGCTTTATTTCCATTTTTCTCCAATTCATCTAAAATAAAAAGTACCTCTTCATTCAAATTGATTTTCATGACTTCCTCCCAAACACATTCCGTCTATATTTTTAATCGTCACAAAATAATTACTCCACCATGGTCAAAAGGGCCGCTCCGATTACTCCTGCCCCATTATCAAATTTCGCACGCCGAATTTTTACTTGTCCGTTCATCTTGTTAAAAATCATTGCATTCGTTTTTTCCTCAAGTAACGGAATAAAATAATCCGTTCCCTTAGACATACCGCCTCCAATGACTATGGTATCGGGCAACAGCATATTATATACATTTACCATTCCGACAGAAAGATAGTGCAAAAATCGCTCCACGCTCCTTACCGCTAAACCGTCTCCACTGTGGTACGCCTTAAAAATACTTTGCGGATTTAAATGCTCTCCACGCAAAGAAGACGGCATACCCTCATCAAGGAGATGCTGCGTATACTTTGTCAAACCAGTTGCAGAACAAAACGTCTCAAAACAACCGTTATTTCCGCAATTACAATCAAAAAGATTTTCGCCGATTATCATATGCCCCAACTCCGGATTGTATCCATTTTTAGAAGAATAAAGCTCTTTCTTCACAACAAAAGCACTTCCCACTCCCGTTCCAAGTGTAAATAAAACTCCATTATAGCAATCCGATAACGCTCCGAATTTAAATTCCGCCAAAGCGGCAACATACGCATCATTTGCGGCTTTTATCTTAATGTGAGGATAAATTCCCTGTATTCTTTTTACCAACGGTTCTTTTTCAATCCCCAAGTTTACAAAACGATATACTACACCTTCATTATCTACACTGCCCGGTATCCCTAATCCTATCCCTTTGATTTCATTCAATGAACAACCCGCTTTTTCCGTCAAGCGATATACAGAATGCTGCAATCCTTCATAAAACGAAACAATCTCATTTGGTGTTTTAATCGAATACTGTCCCTCTATCTCTCCGTTTGGAGAAATCATTGCCGATTTCATATTCGTTCCGCCAATATCAAACCCTATATAAAACATACCCAATCACTCTTTCTCTTCCATTTCCATTTTTAACTTTTCATTAAAAACTTCAGCCGCATTGTAACCCAATATCTTTTGTCTAAAATTACGTGCCGCAATCTCGATAATAATGGAAAGGTTTCTTCCCGGTCGAACAGGAACGACATTTCTTTCCAAAGGAACATCCAAAATGGTCTCAAATTCGACATCTATTCCCAATCTGTCATAGTATTTTCCTTCTTCCCAATTCTCCAAATGAACCACCATATCAATTACTTTTGAAGGCTTTACCGAACCCACTCCAAAAAGATTTTGAATATCTAACAATCCAATCCCCCGAATTTCCATCAAATTTTTCGTCAACTTCGGTGCTCGTCCTACTAACAGACCATCTTCCAATTTTTTAATTTCCACCACATCATCCGCAATCAAACGGTGTCCTCGGCGAATAAGCTCCAAAGCCGTCTCGCTTTTTCCTACTCCACTCGGACCTTTTATTAAAATTCCAATTCCGTCTACATCAACCAAAACACCATGCATCAAAACCTTTGGTGCAATAATAGCATTCATATATGTAACCAACTGATTGATAAATTTTGTCGTGGGCAAATCACTCGTCAACAAGAAACGATTGTACCTTTTTGCAATTTCAACAAAAATAGCATTCGGTTTTTCTCCACGTGTAATAAAAATAGCAGGAATATCATGAGACAGGTATTTTTCCAAAGTAAAAATCTGCTCCGCTTCCGATAATGAGGTCAAATACGAATATTCTACCTTTCCCATAACTTGTATTCTCTCTTTTGGAAAATGCTCATAAAAACCCGCAAGCTGAATCCCCGGACGATTGATATCCGAATTGTCAACATAATAATCCAAATTCTCCGGCATTGTTGCCGCATCTATCTTAAGATCATTTACCATTCTTCTGATGGAAATTTGCTTTTTTACTTGTGTTGACTCCATAATCTCCTCATATCCTCGTTTCTACCAATATTTAGACTTTTTAGCAGTATATATCTTTATAAAATAAAACCTACTCTAACCAAACTTTAAGGAAAACTCCTCCGGATACTTTTTTTCAATTCTTCTATCTTTTGGCACACATACTTATCCAATTTATCTAAAAAAACCATACAATCATAACTCTGTTTTTTATTATCTCACATT